>NZ_WTKZ01000059.1:0-23189 GCF_011378805.1 Pseudoalteromonas sp. Z9A6 | reverse complement strand
TTTTACGGCTGAGACTGTAACAGGTGGCAAAGAGATTAAACAATTTTTTTTTTTTTTTTCTGATAAAGAAAACCGCGATTTTAGCTTTTTGCATTTTAAACGTGGTGATTTGGTGATGCCATTAATTGATATTGAAAAGGCGCTTTGGAATATTCAGGTTATTAATGAGCAGGGCACTAAGCTGTTTTTAAAGCATGGCCGTAAGGCTGGGCTGTTTCACTTTATTGGTAAGGCGAGTAGTTGCAATATATTGGCTGTTTGTGAGGGATATGCTACTGGTGCGAGTATTCATATGGCGACCGCTTGGCCATGTGCAGTGGCGCTTGATGCAGGTAATTTAATGGCTGTTGCTACTGAGCTTAAACAAAAGCTTATTGATAAAACCTTTATATTTTGTGCTGATGATGATGCTAATACCAAGGGGAACCCGGGTGTAAGTATGGCTAATGCGGCTGCAGCTGCGGTGGGTGGTTTGGTGGCAATACCAGACTTTACTGCTGTTGTTGATAAGGCGGCATAATGGCGGGGCTTAGTTTAAACGATTGGAATGATTTACACGTTAGTGCTGGGCTTGATGCGGTTAAAACGCAGTTGCTTAGTGTAGTTGATAAGCCTAGCGCTAATGATGGTAATAAGGGAAATAACCCGCCGCCGCAAAACGCTGACGCGCGACAGCGTTCACTGGGGGATGAGCAGTGGCAAGCTGGTTTCCAAAGAACTAATTCGGGTATGCCTCAAGCAAGTATTAGTAATACTAAATTGGTGCTTGAAAATGACGCTGCTTTTGAGGGGGTTTTAGGTTATTGCGATTTTAGTTACCGTATTATTAAGCGTAAAAAGCCGCCTTTTAAAATGGGTAAGGTGGGTGAGTGGACCGATACTGATACTGAGCGTTTACGTATTTACCTTTCTGAAACCTATGGTTTTACGCCTAGGGCTAGTGATGTTATTGGGGCTATTGTTGTTCACTCTGAAGAACATGCTTTTCACCCAGTGCAAGAGTATTTAAATGCTGTTAAGTGGGATGGTACGCCTAGGGTTGCTATGTGGTTACATACTTATTTAGGTGCTGAAAATACTGACTATACGGCTATGGTTGGGACGTTCTTTTTGGTTTCGGCTGTGGCGCGGGTTATGCGGCCACCGGTTAAGGTTGATTCGGTGTTGATTTTGGAAGGGTCGCAGGGGTTGGGTAAATCTACTATGTGCCATAACTTATTTGGTGATTGGTTTACTGATACGCCTATGGCTCTTGGTGAAAAAGATACGTTTCAGCAAATGCAGGGTATGTGGGGTATTGAGCTTGCTGAGCTTGATTCGTTTAATAAGGCTGAAAATACAAAGGCTAAACAGTTTTTTGGGTCACAAGTTGATAGGTATCGCCCTAGTTATGGTCGTATGGTGCAGGAGTTTCCGAGGCAATGTGTATTTGTGGGTACGACTAACCAAGATAGGTATTTAAAAGACTCTACGGGTAATAGGCGTTATTGGCCTGTGATGTGTACTAATATATGCCAGGATAAAATTGCCACTGATAGAGATCAGCTTTGGGCTGAGGCTTTATATTTATTTAATGAAGGTATGCCTTGGTGGCCTACTGATGAGTATAAGCATTTATTTGAAGAGCAGCAGGAAGATAGATTTGATTCTGATGTTTGGGAAGGGCTTGTTTATGATTGGCTGCTTAAAAACATGCGTGGTGACTATGCACTGTCGGATATTATGACTGAGGTGCTTGGTATGGACCCGCATGCTATGCGTCCGCCTGAACAAAAGCGAGTTGGGCAGATTATGCATAGGCTTGGATTTACTAAGAAGAAGAAACGTGTTGATGGTAAGCGCCCTGCGTTTTATGTGCCACCTGAGGGGTTTTGGAATGCTAAATAGGCTTTTTACTATGACCATGACCAGTGTAGGTGACCGCTACAAGCTGCGTAGTTATTGGGTTGGTCACGGTGGTCATGGTGGTCACGGTGTTTTTACGCACACATACGCGCGCGGGTGCGAGCGGGTACGCGTGTTTTCTACTTTCTATTTATATAGTTGTTCTTGTGTATATAAAAACACTATGACCAGTATGACCAGTATGACCAATGTAGTAATAGCAAGGGGTTCAGCGGTCACGGTAGGTGGTCACGGTAGAAACAAGGGTGACCAAGGCGTTTTTAATTTGTTATTTGGCTTTAACGGGGAACGATGATGCAGTTAGTTACGACTATTGATGATTTGCTTAATGAGTGGGGTGTGTGGTCTCAAGCTGGGTTGGGTTTAACGCTTAGCTCTGCATCAAACGATAATACTATTGCAGTAATTGATGATGATACAGGGTTAATGGTAGACCAGGCTGTGGCAATGCTTGGGCTGTATGCTCCAAAAACTAAAACGGTGGTTATGATGAGCTATCGCTCTAAACTAAGTACTAGGCAAATTGCTAAGAATTTAGATATTGGTGAAACTAAGGCGAGACAGTTGCTGTTAAGTGGTGCATCTTGGCTTGAAGGGCATTTAATGGCGAAAGGGATTTTAATTAAAACTGCTGCATAAATAGTTTGCAATTGCGCGCGCAAGAACTATACTATTTCATGTAAGCTTAGCAGAGCTGCATCATAAAGCCCGAGGTTAAAACCTTGGGCTTTTTTGTGTCTGCTTTTTAAGTTATACCTACTTGTGTTGTAAACCCGCCTTGGCTTTTTGCCTGGCGGGTTTTTTATTTTGGGGCCTTTAAATGAAAATTAATAAACTATTAGCTGCTGGCGTTACGGGTGTTCTTGCTCTGGCTGGGGTTATGGTTGCTGATTTTGAGGGTGAAGTACGCACAGGTTATGTTGATCCTGTTGGTGTAGTTACGGCTTGCTTTGGACATACCCAAACTGCTGAGCTTGGTAAGGCCTACACAGAACATGAATGTTTAAACCTATTTGCTATGGACTTAGGTGATCATAATGAGCAGTTGTTAAGAGCGGTTAAGCAGCCGCTTTCTATTGGTGAGCATGCGGCTTATTTGTCGTTTCACTATAACGTGGGTGCTGGGAACTTTCGTAGCAGTACTCTACTTAAATATTTAAATAACAGTGAGCGGGCTCTAGCATGTAATGAGTTGTCTCGTTGGGTTTATGCTGATGGCCGTAAGCTTGCTGGTTTAATTAAACGTCGAGAACTTGAGCGCCAACTGTGTTTGAGTGAACTTAGTGATGTTTAGCTTAAATAAGATAGTGCTGGTTGCCTTTACTGCGATGCTGAGTATTACTGCATTGATGTATATGGGCGTTAAGTCTGATTTGAATACGGCCATTGAAAATAATAAGCAGCTTAAAGTATCGGTGCAAAGCTATAAGAACCATGCAACGTATTTAACAGATAGTTTGGTTGTTGCTGATGAGCAGAATAAGCAGTTAATTAAAGAACGTGACTTACTTAGCACGCTTAGAGCGCAACACCAGCAGCAGCTTATTGCAATTAAAATAAAACTTAATAATTCTAACGTGCAGCTCGATGCATTAAGGCAATCAACTGATGAAACAACTAAACATTGGGCTAATGGCTGTGTGCCTAACGCTGTTGTCGGCATGTTCAAGTACGCAACAGTTAGAACCTGTAGTAAAGACGATAGTGCAAACTAAATTTAGGTTTGTGCTAATTCCTAACGAGTTTATAAAACCATGTAATGTAAGTACTCAGGTTGTTGGTGATAATACGTCACATGCGCAGTATACGACTTACCTTGAGTCGGTTATTGATGCGTGTAATGAGCAGCTGATGAGGGCGAGAAATTGGAACAATGCGAATAGAGACTAGTGATATTGCAACGCAAAAAGCAACCAGCATCACGAGCTATGCAGCAAGTTTTGGAGCAGCAGCTGGAGGGGTGTTTAGCTTGAATGAATGGGCAATATTACTAGGGATTGTGTTTGCTGCTCTTACTTTTTTAGCGAACTGTTGGTTTCAACATAAGCGTAATGAACGCGAAGCTAAGAAGTATGAGGATGATAAAGAGTTTCATCGAGCAAGAATGCAAGCATTACAGCAGAGCGACCAAGCGCATTTGATTTGTGGAGATAACAACAATGGCTACTAAGCCTGGGTGTTGGTGTACTAAGTGCCGCAAGGTACATAAAGATGAGCCTTGCCCGCATCGTAAGCCATTTGAACGTAAACGTGGACCTACTAAACAGTCAGGCCGAGGAGGGCGTGTGTGGCAAAGAACACGAGAATTTATATTTCATCGTGATAATTTTTTATGCCAGATATGTAAGAGCAAGGGCATCTTAATATCTGTTGAGCTACATGGTGCTTACCATGGCATATGTGACCATATGGTTCCTATTAGCCAAGGTGGTGATGATAAGTTAGATAACCTTCAAACCATCTGCCAAACGTGTGATAAAAACAAAACAGCACTTGAGTCTCGCTATAGTGTTGACCCGGGGGTAGGCAAAGTCTAGCGCCTCGCCTCGTTCACCGCCCCCTCAGTTAGATTTTTATGCGGGGCAGAATTGAAATGAAAAAACCCACTTTAGAGATTATTTAGTTATATGGCCGGTAGATACCCAGCAGTAGTAGCGGATACAGCTAACAAAGTTGTTCAATTCCCTAAGACTACTGAACAAAGCGCGGAAATAAGTGATAAGGACGCTAAAAAACTTGCGATCAAATCGCGTCCGCGTGGAATGTCAAAAGCTGAGCAAGTGGTATGGAATAACGATATACCTGAATATGTAAAAATTAACAGGTTCAAGCCTCACTATATACGTTTCTTTAAAGAGTACTGTGTTGTAGTAGCGCGCATGGAAGCGTCTGTTGCCTATTTAGAAGACCAAGGTTGGAAATATACAACCGAAGGTCGTAACGGTATACAGCACAAAACACGCCCGGAGGTCAGTCAATATAATGATGACTGGCGTAAATTTAATAGTTTAATTAATCAACTAGGAGGGAGTCCAGCGACTGATCAGCGGTTTAATAACCTGCAACCTGGGCTGTTCGATGACTTATATTAAATGCGTAACAACTATCCTACGTTTGAGCGTGATCACCTAGCTGATATAGAACAATACGCGAGTGATGTTTTAAGTGGTAAGCGCCTTGCTAATAAGTATGAACGATTAGCAATAGAGCGTGAAAGCAGAGACTTACAACGAGCAGGTAGTAAAGACTTTCCTTATTACTTTGACACTGAAGCCGTTTTAAAAGTTATTACATTTATTGAAACCTTTAGCCATGTAAAAGGTAAATGGGCAAGGGCTAAAGGGCAAGAAGGGTTACTAAGCTTTAGCGGTTGGCAAAAATGGATTACAGCACAAGTATATGGCTGGAAACATATAGAAACTCATCGTCGCCGTTTTCGTACCGCATTTACGTTGGTACCTCGAAAAAACGGCAAGTCGACTTGGGTTGCCCCAATTGGTTTATACATGTTGGCCAACGACAACGAACCGGGTGCCGAAGTTTACTGTGGTGCAACTACACAAAAACAAGCTAACGAAGTTTTTAACCCAGCTAAAAAAATGGCAACTAAGCAGCCAATATTTAGGCGCCGTTTTAATATTGAATTGTTTGCTCAGCAAATAGAAAAAACAAACGATGGCGGTAAATTCGAACGCTTAATTGGTAACCCGGGGGATGGTGGTTCACCTAGTTGTTATTTATGTGACGAGTACCACGAGCATGACGATGATGATCAGCGAGATACTATGATCACCGGCATGGGTGCACGCGAGCAACCACTTGAATGGATAATATCTACTGCCGGCTCAAACTGGTTTGGTCCATGTGGCCAATACCAAAAAGAGTGCCAAGAAATACTTGAAGGTACCAGAACCGACGAAACCGTTTTTGCCATGATTTACACTATTGATGCTGACGATGACTGGCAAAGTGAAGCCGCACTTGAAAAAGCAAACCCTAACTTTGGCGTGTCTGTAGAAGTTGAGTTTTTATTAAATCAGCTATCTAAAGCTAAACAATCGGCACGTAAGCAAAATGCTTTTAAAACTAAGCATCTTAATTTATGGGTTGGTGCACGTGAGTCCTGGCTAAACCTTGAAGACTGGAAAGCGGCAGCTGATACCAACTTAAACATTGAACAGTTTACAGGTGAAGAGTGCACTAAAGGCGTCGACCTATCTGAGTCTGACGATTTAACCGCCGATGTAACCTGTTTTACACGCGAGATAAACGGCAAATTACATTACTACTTCTTTGCTAAAACCTACGTAACAGAGGCAAAAGCAAACGAAATAGATATATATCGTGACTGGGTTGATCAAGGACACCTAATAGAGTGCGAAGGTACCAGCATAGATTACGACGAAGTAGAGCGCGCTATCGAAACAGATAACGAAAACTACCAAGTAACAGGCTTGTTTTACGACCCAGCAGGCGCGGCACCTATTGCTCAGCGTGTACAAAACAGTACAGGTATAGAGCCTATTAAGGTGTCACAAAATTACACCAACTTTTCGCCGGCAATGCGTGAGTTTGAAAACTTACTCAGGCAAGGCCGTATACACCATAACGGTGATCCTGTTCTTACTTGGTGCTTAGGCAACGTAATAGCCAAAGAAACCATGGACGGTAAATACATTCGCCCAGTAAAAGAGCATAAAGACAACAAAATTGATACCGCCGTCGCTAAGTTGCTGGCCTTTATTGGCTCATGGCAGCCAGAAGAAGACGATGGTTCTAATCAAGAGTTTTTGGAATTCTAATGTTTAAAATCCCGTTTTTAAGTCGTAAAACCTCGCCAGCAGTCAATAACATAGCTGATCAAGATAATATTTCAGTACAGGATATAAATAGCTTATCTGACTTGTTTGGGGTAATGCCATCGTTGGCAGGCCCGGCGGTAACGCCTAAAACATCAATGAAAGTGTCGATTGTATTCGCCTGTGTGCGCCTAATTGCCGGTGCAATTGCACAGATGCCCGTACATATCTATGAGCGCGGTGACAATGGCGATAAAAAACGCGTTCCTAACCACAATTTAGCTAATCTTTTTAACTTACAGCCCACTCCAGTATGGAGCGCCGCCGCGTTTTGGGAGTATATGGTTTCAAGTATGCTACTTCATGGCGATGGTTACGGTGTTTTAATACGCGATCGTAACGGCGATATAGAAGAAATACTGCCAATTAGCCCCGCAGGTATGAACGTAGTTAACAACAACGGCCGGCTAAATTACTTTTTT
The DNA here is from genome assembly GCF_011378805.1 of Pseudoalteromonas sp. Z9A6. Lineage (NCBI taxonomy): Bacteria > Pseudomonadati > Pseudomonadota > Gammaproteobacteria > Alteromonadales > Pseudoalteromonadaceae > Pseudoalteromonas > Pseudoalteromonas sp. Z9A6. The sequence goes on along the minus strand of NZ_WTKZ01000059.1, from coordinate 16,003 downwards.
ACACTAAATGGTACCGCCCGCGGGTTTGACCAAGACGACATATTGCACTTTCCGGGCTTTGGTTTTAACGGCCTTAAATCAATGTCGGTTATTCAATGGGGTGCGTTTAACAGTATTGGGCTTGAGCTTGCCATGGAGCAACACAGTGGCGAGTTTTTTAAATCGGGTTCAACTCAGCGCGTAGCCGTAGTTAAGCAAGGCAAGTGGGACGAAAAACAAAAACAATCATTCAGAAACGCATGGGTTAAAGCATACGGCGGCATTGAAAACTCAAAGTTTCCGCTGGTTCTTGATAACAGCACAGACGTAAAGCAACTTAGCGTATCAGCAAAAGACTCACAGCTGCTTGAATCGCGTGAATTTCAAATTACCGACATAGCCCGCGCGTTTGGCCTACCTAGTTTTATGGTAAACCAAGAGCAAAAATCAACATCGTGGGGCTCAGGTATTGGTGAAATTGGCTTATCGTTCTTGCGTTTTACGCTTGGGCCACACTTAAACCGCTTTGAACAAGAAATAAACCGCAAGCTGTTTTTAAATAAACCTATGTTTGCCGAGTTTATAGCCGCTAATTTAATGCGCTTAACGCTTAAAGATAGAAACGAAGCATACCGCCAATCCATAGGTGGCTCACAAGGCCCCGGTTGGATGAGCATAGACGAAGTGCGTAAGCTCGAAAATCTACCCGAACTAGGCGGGCGCTATGCTTTGCCATACGACCCAATAGCAAATAACCAACCACCGGGAAACGAATCATGAATAACAGCCGAAAACTAATGCAGTTAGTTAAAAACAACTGCCAGAACCGTGACCAAGTTGGTTATCAAGTTAAACAGCAATCACCACTTGCCAACCCAGGCGAGAGTCGCCCCGCATTTTTAATTTACGATGTAATCGACCCATGGTGGGGCGTATCGGCCGAGATGATAAAGCGCGACCTGCTCAGCATTACCGATGTAACCGACATCGATGTATATATTAATAGCCCAGGCGGTGACGTATTTGAAGCCACCGCCATTTACTCAAGCTTTAAAGCGCACCCAGCAAAAATTCATATTCACATCGATGGCATCGCAGCCAGTGCCGCAACACGCATTGCATTAGCGGGCGACACCATTGAGATTGCCGACTCAGGCTTTTACATGATCCACTATGCCTGGACGCTCGCACTGGGTAACGCACAAGAAATACGCGACACCGCCGACATGCTTGATAAAGTCGATAACACCATAGTAAACGACTACGAAAAGCGTACTGAAGCAGGTGAGGAACAAGTACGCACCTGGATGAAAAACGAAACCTGGTTTACCGCACAAGAAGCCCTAGAACATGGCTTTGTAGACAGTATTATGCAAGATGGTACAAGCGATAAAACTACTAATAAAGCGTGGGACTTAACATCATATCAAAACGCACCTAAACCAAAACCACCAGAAGATAAATTTTTGCAGCGTGAACGCTTAGAGCGATTTGCTAACATGCTGCTCACTACTGGCTAGCTCCGCTGGCACCACTATTTAAAGCACCTTAGGGTGCTTTTTTTGTAATTAAAATCGAGGAAATTAAAATATGTCTATCCAACAAAAGCGTGAGCAGCGAAAAGGTTTAGCTGTAACCCTAAACCAATTGGTAACTGATCACCCAAAAGACGAAGCTTGGAGCGATGACAAGCAAAAGAAATACGACGACCTAGTTAATAAAATTGATGCACTAGACGGTGACCTAGACCGCCAACAAAAAGTGTTTGACCTACAAGCTAAGTCAAAGCAAACCATTCAAGACCGCACAGACCAAGGCGGTATTTCTACTGATGAAGCTGAGCACCAAATTCATCAAGAAAAAGCAGCTTATGCATCGTGGTTACGCGGTGGCATGTCGGCACTAAATGAAGAGCAGCGCAGTGCGGTACAAAACCGTATTAACAGCCCTAAAAACACCATGAGCACAGGTACAGGCTCTGAAGGTGGTTATTTAACGGCTGATGAAATTGCACCGGGTATTTCACAAGCGCTTAAAGCGTATGGCGGTATGCGAGAGCTTGCAACCGTAGTACCTACTGCAACGGGTTCTACTATTCCATGGCCAACAGCTAACGCAACCGCTGAGCAAGGTGAATGGCTAGCTGAAAATACACAAGCTGGCGATGAAGATACAACATTCGGTGTACGCAACATTGATACACACATGATCAGCTCTAAAGTAATTGCAGTGCCGTTTCAATTACTGCAAGACACGCAGTTTAACCTTGAAGGTTATATTAACGAGCAAATTGGTATGCGTATTGGTCGCACCTCAGAAGATGCGTTTATTAATGGCACAGGCACATCAATGCCGCACGGTATTTTAACCGATACCACTGCTGGTAAAGTGGGCGTTTCGGGCCAAACGTCAATAATTACCTTAGATGATTTAATTGACCTAGAGCACAGCGTAGACCCAGCTTACCGCCGTAGCGCGCAATGTGGGTTTATGATGAACGACTCAACAATTAAAGTGGTTAAAAAGCTTAAAGATACACAAGGTCGCCCGCTTTGGTTACCAGGTATAGAAGCCTCAGAGCCTAATACTATTTTAGGTAAAGCGTATGCCACTAACCAGCATATTCCAGCTATGGCGGCTAATGCCAAGTCGGTTTTATTTGGTGATTTTTCTAAATACATTGTGCGCGATGTATCGCAAATGTTGTTCTTCCGCTTTACCGATAGCGCATACAGCCGCAAAGGCCAAGTTGGCTTTTTAGCATTTATGCGTACCGGTGGCCGCTGTATTGATGTGGGTGGTGCTGTTAAGTATTACCAAAACGCAGCCGCTTAATTGATGCACCTATAGCCCCTTAATTGGGGCTTTTTTATTTAACTAAGGAATTATCATGGCAGCTAAAAAGCTAATTACTGCACGTGTACTGGTTGCATGTGTGATTGCTGATCAATCTTTTGAGCCAAACGCACTTGTAAAAGGTGATGCTGAATTACTTGAACCACTTATTAAAGTAGGTGAGCTATCAAGTGACAAAGCAGCGGTTGATTACTGCAGCAAAGAGCTAGAAGTTGAAGTTGTTGATCTTAATGCGACTGATGAAGCCGTAGAGAGTGAAACTGACGAAAACACTGACGGCAAAGAGTAACAACAATGAACATGCTCCGAAAAGTAATACAGGCACCCACTATTGAGCCCATAACTATTGATGAGTTAGCACAGCATACCAATGCAGATGATGACCATTACGATTACTTAAAAAGCTTAGTACCCAGAGCGCGTAAACGCTTTGAGCAACGCACAGGCCGTTTGCTCGTAGAACAAACATGGCAATTTGCAATGCCTAAATTTTGTAATCAAATTGTGCTGCCTTATACACCTCTTCGGAGCATATCGTCGATTAAATATATTGATAAGCTAGGGCAGCTCGTCACTATTGACCCTGCCGAGTATCGCATTGTTGACCACGGATTAACCGCCACTATTACACCAAAATTGGGAGGCAACTGGCCTGCAGTGGGCTTTAAGGTAGTTGATGCCGTGCAAATTGAATGTGTATTTGGTCATGCAACTTCTATAAATGAGGGTACCAGCATCGATGCCAGCAATATTATAGACCAAGATAAATACGAGCTTTCAAAGCAGGCCATTATGGTTTTAGTAGCCGATTGGTTTCGTAACCGTGAAGACACAGCACCGGTGCAACTTTACGATATGCCAAACGCATTTAAGTCTATTGCTAACGAACTCGCAGTTGAACTGCTATGAAGTCGCTACCCGCCGGGCAATTTAATTGCAAAGCTAGCTTTGGCAAAAACACCAAATCAGATGATGGCTATAACACTAATAGCTATCAACATGAATTTTATAAATGGGTAAAAATACAAACCGGTGCAGCTAAAGAACTTGAGCAAAGCGGCCAGTTAATGGGCGAGTTAACGCATTCAATTACATGCCGCTACAGTAGCAAAATAACCTCTACACACCAAATCACCTATAAACAAAGAACGTTTGAAATAATTGGTGCACCCGTCAATAAAGATTTTGCCAACACATTAACCATTATCGCTGTTAAGGAGATCACTCATGCTTAATGCAGGTATTGATATATCGGGCCTTAAAAAAATGGAGCAGGCATTACTTAATATTGGTAAAGAAATAGGGGCTAAAAAAGCGACCGGAATAATGACTAGTGCCATTAAAGACGGCGCTATTAAATATCAGCAAGGCATGCAGCGTAATGCGCCCGAGTCTGACTTTGCTCGCGTAGTAAAAACTAAAGGGGGCCAAAAGGTTGATATTCGCCCGGGCTTTTTAAAGTCGCGTATAAAAGTACGCGCTAGCACTAATAGATCGGGCGCTACCACCAGGCGCTTTAGTAAAGGCGTTGTATCACTTGTGCGTGTTGGCGTATTTAAGGTGCCTTATGTTGTGCAAGTTGAATACGGCACAAATAAACATAAAGCTCAGCCATTTATTCGCCAGGCCTTTAGCAAAAGAACAAACCAAGTTGTGGTTGTTATTAATCGTGGTTTAGCTAAACGTATTGATTTAGCGCAGCGCCGCATAGCTAAAAAGTATAAATAACGATGATAGAAAACAGCATTCGTAACAAAGCCCTGCAATCTGCTGCTTTAAGTTCGTTAATTGCAAGGCGCTTACATTTTACAACTAGCCATAACTCAAACGATAACTATGTGTTATTGCAATTAATAACAGACCAAACCCCAATAGAAGTTCACTTGGAAGATAGCCAGAGCGAAGCGCTTATTCAGTTTGACTGCTACAGCACTTCACCAGAAACGGCCAAAGCCATAGCCAAAGAACTTGCAAACATATTTAACAAACAAGGTTTTAGTGATAGCAGCGTAAATGTGCAACTCGCTCTTAAACAAAACCGCATACCCGATTTTGAAACCGGCTCAGGGTTATACCGTGAGTCATACGAATACATTTTTTATTACCACAACCTAAATAACGAGGTATAAACATGCCAGCTCCAACTCCTGTAAGTACACCAGCCGCTGATACGGTTGATTCACATAATTCAACACTACAGTTTTGCTCAACCGGTATAGGCACTGTTGATACCTTTTTGCCTGGGCTCGATGTGATCCCACAAATTAATTCAGGCAAGGTATACGAAGATGATACCGACATAGCAGCAGAAAACCGCAGCTATAGCGAAAAAGCACTCCCTGAAGACCAAGACTTTGAGCTGGTTTTTCGCCATAAGCCGGCTGATGCAGACCAAAAGCCGTTTTGCGAATTAGTAAAAGCCGGTACACCTATCACTATTAAGGTGACTCGTGCCAGTGGCGAAGTGCAAGACGTTGTGTATTTACCGCATGACTACTTTAGTGGCGAATCGGGTAAAGACTCAGGTAAGCAGATGTTTGCCTGTATTGGCAAGCTACAACAAGTTGTGTTCTCAACATTACCGGCGGGTGTGTAAATGATTACTGCAGAGCAAATAATGGCGGGCAAACTGGCAACATCGACCCGCCACTTTGAAGTGCCTAGTGTAGGCAAAATACTATTACATCGTTTGCCGGCTGTTGAAGAAGCCAAAGCACGTGAAATGTTTAGTGACCAAGAAATAAACCCTAAAAAGTTAGAAAAACTAGCCCAGCGAAATACTTATTACATGCTCCATGGTGTGTTTAACGACAAAGAAGCCGCTAAATTACCTAATTTATTAGATGTGCAGCAGCTTGGAATGATTCATACCACAGGTTTGTTTTTTATGAAGCTAGAGCAAGAACACCTCGAAGCTACTGAAAAAAACTAAAAGAGCAGCCCGAGTTACAAGCGCTCTGCAACTTAGCAGATAACTTGGGTTGCTCTATTTACGACCTTAGAAACCGCCTATGCCCTGAAGAGCTTGAACTTCGACTAGTACATCAAAGTATTAAAATGGGGCTTACTTTTGATAGAAGCGAGCAGCGCAAAATCGCACAAGAGAAAAAGCGCCGAGAATCCGAAGCGTTTTTAAATACCTGTCCTTGGCGTAAACAAAAGAGAAAGTAACAATGGCATCAATTGCAACACTCACCATAGATTTAATTGGTAAAAGTGCAAAGCTGACTGCTGAGCTCAATAAAGCCAATAAAAACACTAAATCGTGGGCAGATAAAACCCGCAAGATGGTTAACGCTAGCAGCAAAGTTATGGCTGGGTTTGGGGTGGCGGGTGTTGCTGCTCTTACTGCTATTTATGCTAAAAATGCAGCATTTATAGATCAGCAAGCAAAAACAGCTGACCGCTTGGGTATTACTACTCAGGCATTAGGCGGTTTACAGCATGCTGCTAATTTATATGGCGCGTCTAATGAGGAGCTAAATAAGTCACTGCAAACCATGCAAAAAAACTTAGGCCAAGTGGGGCAAACGGGCACAGGCGAGGCCAAATATGCCCTTGATGGATTAGGTTTATCGGTTAAAGATTTACAAGGCTTAGCGCCTGAAGAGCAATTTAAAGTTATTGCCGACAAGCTAAAAAATGTTGAAGACCAAAGCCAAAAAGTTTACCTAGCGCAAAGTTTAATGGGTAAGTCGGGCGCTAAGATGATCAACGTAATGGACGCCGGTGCAGATGGCATAACAGCCATGATGGAAGAAGCCGACGCGCTAGGCATGACATTTACACGTGTTGATGCGGCTAAAGTAGAAATGGCTAATGACGCACTCGATAAAGCGCAAAAAACAACGCATAGCTTTGGGCAAACCTTAGCAATAGAAATGGCGCCTATTGTTGGCGCTATTTCAGAACTGTTTATTGAAAACGCAAAAGAAGCCGGCGGTTTTGGCCAAGTTGCACAACAAGCAATAGGTAAGGTAACGAGTGTAATTGGTGTTATGGCCGATGGCGTACAAGGTATAAATATACTCTTTAAAGGTGCCAAAGTTGTTGCTATGGGCTTTTCTGCAGCACTATGGGAGGGGCTAGCATTTGTAGTAAATAAAGGGATTGTTCCATTTGCTAATAGTATTACTAACGGTCTTTTATACCCAATTAGAAAAGTATTAGAGCTTTCACAGCATATACCAGGCATTGGTGACTCTGCAAAGTCGGCATTAACCGAGCTAAATAAACTAGGTAAGGCAGAGGGCTTTAAAACGCTTGATAGTATTGGTTCACAGGCATTAAAAAATTTAGAGCTGGCACAGGATGACTTTAAAAAATCACTAATGGAACCGCTTAAATCTGAAGTTATTAATGGCTGGGTTGCCGACGTACAAACTAAATTTCAAACCGCTGCTGAAAAGCAGGTGAATGACTCGAAAAAGCCAGGGTTAAGCGATTTATTATTAAAAGAAGACCCTAAGGCTATTGATGAAAAAGCTCAAAAATTAATTGATGCGGCCCGTAATCAATATCAACAAATATTTGATGCTCAATTAGAGTTTGAAGGCAAAGAAGTAGAACTTGAAAACCGTAGGTACGAAAGAAAAATCACACAAATGGAGCAAGAGTTTCAGTTGCTACGAGATAAAAATTTAGTAACAACAGAAATTGAAAGTGAATATCGTTTAGCTAAAGAGCAATTAGAAGCTCAGCATAAAGGTAATTTAGCAGAGCAAAATAACGACTTTTGGACGAACTATGCAGAGTCTATTCGTACAACTGCTGAAAATACAGATCAACTTTGGGCTGATACGCTAACAAGTTTTAGCCAAAATATGTCCAGTAATATTACTAACGCTATTTATGAGTGGGAAGGCTTTGGTAATTTAGTAAAAAATATTGCAGTTGGTTTTTCTAAGTCTGTTGTGCAGTCTTTAGTTGAGATTGGAACTCAGCGCCTAGTTTTATGGGCCTTAGAGGCAACACTTGGTAAAGCTAAATCAGTAAGTTACCTCACACAAGTTACCGGACAAGCTCAAGCCGGTGCGCATTTAGCTGCTATAAATGCATTTGCTTCAACAGCCGCTATTCCAATTATAGGACCAGCTTTAGCGCCAGGGGCAGCTGCGGCGGCAGAGGCTATAACTCAACCGTTTGCAGCAGCTGCAATTGCATCAGCTGCCAGTACTATGGCCTCGTTCGATGGAGGTGGTTACACCGGTGATGGCCCACGTATAGGAGGGGTAGATGGTAAAGGGGGAATGTACGCCATTGTCCATCCTCAAGAAACAGTTGTAGATCACACTAAAGGTCAAAACCTCGGCTCAAGTGTCACGGTTAATATTATTGAAGATGCATCACGCGCCGGTACGCAGAGTAAAAGTAATGGCTTATCTGGTAAAGACGTGATTGACGTGTTTGTCAGTAATATCCGCGAAGGTGGCGAGGCATCCTCTGTACTCGAATTAAGCTATGGATTACAAAGGCAGGGGATATAAGCCATGTTAATTAACTATCCAAAAGGCCTGCGATTACCTCTTTTATCAAGTTACGGCCTATCACAAAACTCTAATTTACTACGCACACAAATGGCCAGCGGCAGCGCCCGTGTTCGCCAACGCTTTCATTCGGTTCCTACCGTTATGACAGCAAGCTGGAAATTAAATAAAGACCAGGCATCAATACTAGAAGGCTTTGTAACGCATGGCATAAGCAACGCCGTTAACTGGTTTGTAATGCCCGTTTTAACCCCACAAGGATTAATAGAACACGATGCAAGATTTATTAAAAACCCGCTTGAATCTGCCAGCTTTAACGGCGGTTTTTGGAACTACAGCGCTAATATCGAGATTAAAAAACGACAAGTAATAAGTGAGGAGGTAATGGTAAATCTATTACTCACTCCACTTACAGCAGAGACATTTGCAGCATCCGTAACTAATTCAATGAACAAATATTTGGAAAATTAAATGGCTAATTATTTAACCCTAGTTGAGCAACTCAGCACAGCAGTAGAGCAGTTAAACCAAGTTCTACAAGGTGACGAAACCACCACTGTAGACATTAACGGCAAAGTACAGCCAAGCGTACAGAAAAAGACGCTTGATGAAGTCACTGCAAAAGTGCAATTAGTTTTAGATGCTGCTGCAGATATTGATGCTGTGAAATACGCAACTACTGCAGCGGGGATTGCAGCCACTACAGATGGACAGTTTTTTAGTGTTGTGAGTGATGATGATGACAGTTATTTAGATTTGTATAAAAACGATAATGATAGTGCTGAATACATAAAAAGTTACCCTAGCGCCGAAGCGATACACAATATACCCGTAAAAGAACACATTTCAAAAAAGGATTTTACACTAAGTGATGAGTCAGGAGAGACAATATTAAGCGCCAATTCTAATGAGTTAGAGTTTGCTGGTAATGCTAAATTCAAAACGTTAGAAACTACAGATCCTGTTAGCAGCGGCTTAAATCAACAATTGGAATCTCCTTTCTTATACTCATTAACTGATTCATCTGGAGAAATGATATTTGCAGTCACTAAAGACGGTGTTATGGCGAACGGCTTCTCAACACAAGATGGTGAGATTGGAACATCCTCAACAATATACCAACAATCACCAAATGCTGAGATAGATTGCTTTCCAACTATGGGCCAAAGCAATGCGGCTGGTGATTTGGGTATTACAGACCCGCCAATAAGCACAGTACAGGAGTATAAAAATATAATACCAGTGTACGATACGGGCAGCGTATCGACAAACTCGGCAGTTCCAATAGGTATGATCCCTCTTGCGGAAGATATAGCGACTGGTTACGAATGGACGGGGTTAAACGCATGCAATCAAGTGTCAAAAATGATACTTAATGACTCAGGGCTGAGTGTTAGTGAGTTAAACCAGATGTATACGTTTAAAGCAGCTATGGGAGGGAGTGGCATACCTTCCGTGGGTAACGATAGTACAGCAGTTAGGTTTAAAAGAGATATTGATTTCGGAGTTTCATACTCAAATCAAAATAATAAATCATTTAACGTTAAAGCTGTAAGTTTCACTCAAGGAGAGGCTAATAACCAAATGACTTCACAAGATTACTACGATGCTACGATATCTATGTATGACTGGATGAACGATTATTGTAAAGCTGCAACTGGACAAAGAAACGACATGAAATTATTTACATGGCAAATACAGGAGGATACTGGTGTTAGACGAGCACAGTTAATAGCATCTGATAGACACCCAAACATTCATGTTGTTTTCCCTGAGTACGCACTGCCAATGAAACCAAATGCAGGTGTCCACTTGAATAATGTAGGTATGGCATTGTCTGGTGCATACTATGGACTTGCGTATAAAAGAATCATAATTGATGGTAAGAACTGGGAGCCACTGAGATGCACTGGTGTTTCACATTATGGTGGTAAAGTTATACTAAACTATAATAGAAAAGGTATTGTTATAGATAGAGACACTTACGGCACTGTTGATGGGGACGGTTTTTATGTTACAGACGATACAGGTAGCATAACTATCACTAGTGTTTCCATATCCGATTACGGTTATGTAAGTTTGAGCCTAAGTCGTGACATTGTTGGCAATGCAACTGTTGGTTACGGCCTGAGAATGAGAAACAGGGATGATGAAGTAATTGTTTATGGTGGCTGCTTAAGAGATAGTGACGGCCTATCTGAAACCACAACACTAGATGGGGTAGTGTACCCACTACATAATTGGTCTTTACTTTTTGAGGAAATAATATAATGAGTTTATCACTAGTAATAAAAGGGGCTGATTTTTCAGCCAACTCTCTGGGTAATGCGTTTTACCCACACTTTAACAAATTAACTGCAGCTAGATTTTATGGTAGTGATGTACCCGATTTTACAGGCTTAAAAAAGAGTAATAAGATTGGTGCGAAACTTAGTGGCTTGGATAGTGTAATCAACAGCTACTCACTATCACTTCCGTACCAATCAAAATACTCAACTGATTTAGTGACCAGTCAAAAAATGACTTTCTGTGCTTATGTTAAAGTACCGCAAGGGGCAACTTCAACAAGTCAAGGAGTGATAACTAGTAACAATACCAGCACTGGGTTAAATCCATACGAGGGACAGTTTTTAATAACACTGTCAGTTGATACTACAAGAGCGCTTGGTAAGCTAAGTGTCTTTGGTGATGACACTGGGTTTACAACAGCCTCATCACTCAATGCACAACAAGATACCCTTATGTTTATTGTCGGTGTAATGGACGCGACAAGCGGTGACATTAAGATTAGGGTCTATTCCGAAGGTACTGTAAAGGAGTCAGTAGCAAGTGGATCATTTAATATAACGGATGGTGACACTATCTTCATTAACAATTACCCAAATGAACCGACAACGATAGAGTATCTCCATACGTCCATATTTAATGATGTGTTAACCTCTACTGAAATTGACGAAGTGTTCAATTGGGTTGATAGTTATTACTCTGATAAACTTTAATCATTAATGATACTGAAAAAGCAACCAAACTTATAGAATCAGCGGTCAACATGTACTCGTATAAATAAAAGCCACAAACTAAAACCACTGTTATTATTGCCTGAATATCTGGAATTTTATTTCCCTTTTTACTTAGCGGCTTTTCTCACTCTAACTATTTTACACTAAATATTCTGTATTGCTCATGCGTGAGGAAGCTTCCAACTACCAATTAGGTGTATCAAATGTAGGTACTGGGAGAAACCTTGAAGTAATTAAGTATAGCTTAAGTAAGCTAACCGTTTTCAAGTGACATATCGTATTTTGGTGAGTACTTCGACCTACCCTAACACTATGGATTTCACTCGTTCAGGTATCGCTTACAATTTCAGTGTGAATGTACTTGCGGATGTATTAAAAGCAGCGTGTAAAGCAAAGCATCAAGAGAGTATAGATATGTACTATGAGAGCGGGATTTACGAAACTACATATTTAGGGTATCTAATAGATGAACTTCACCTCACAAACAGCGGGAGAAGACTCATTTCCGACAAGTTAACTGTAAGATTAAATGGTAAATAAGATAAATCATGTCTATAGTACTCCAAAAAATATACGCCAGCGCCCCAGCTGGCGATTTACCCATTCACACATTAGAGTTGTACGCTGATTCTCAGGGTGTCATTCGTATATGTGAAGGGTTTGATGATGTCACCGCTGGAATTGAAACCGGTGAATTTGTTACCTTTACTGCAAGCGGTATGGGGGTTTCTCTTCCTGCTCGCTCAGTAAAAGGCCGGCAAGATTTACAATTTCAACTCGATAATGTCACAGGCGAAGTTTTAACTAAATTACAAGGCGCGATTGATGCGGGTGACACTATTAAAGTGATTTACCGTGTATTCACGGCGAGTTATTTAGATGAACCAGCCGAGCCACCTGTTGAAATGACCGCCGTAGACGTTAAAGCTAATGCACAACGCGTTAATGTGGTTGCCTCATTTCATGACTTGGTTAACAAAGCATGGCCACGTGACCGTTATACTCCCAATATAGCCCCCGGCTTAAAATACTTTAGCTAAAACCCCCATGCATAAAATAGAAGATTACCTAAGCGTACCTTACGTTGATGGTGGTCGAGATATGACTGGTCTAGATTGTTGGGGCCAGTCACGCCTTGTGCTACACAACGTGTTTAATAAACCATTATTTAAATCCTTCGGCCATGTAAGCCCAGACGACAAAACAAACCTTACTCACTCATACACCCAAATAGTTGATCAATTCAAACCTTGCCAGCCTAAAGAGCAGGCTATTGCGTGTGGGTTTCGAGGGCAAAGTTTAATCCATATGGGTTTGTGTGTGTTGGTTGATGGTCAGCTGCAAATACTGCATACATCACGAAGGAAAGGCCCGTCTATTGTTAAAATCGCAGACTTTAAGCGGTTATTTTTTGAGGTTAAGTTTTATGAGTACACAGGTTGAGCTAAAAGTTTATCCCAATAAACTTGATTTAGCATTGTATGAACCCTGCACCGGATATACAGGTCAAACACTAAGTAGTTGGTTACAAGTAAACGTACCCGCTTACGATGATCGTGAAGAGCCTCTTTTTAGCGTCAACATCAACGGAGAGCATGTATTACCAAGCGAATGGACAATTTATAAGTTTAAGCGCGGTGATGATATAAAGCTGGTTGTTGAAGCAAAGGACCCAATCACAATCGCCTACGCGGTTATTGCTGTAATTGCGATTGGCGTTGCTGTTTATGCGGCTAATCAAATACCCGATAACTACAACTCAACAACACCTGATGGTAGCAGTATTTATGATATAAATACGCAAGGTAATAAACCACGGCTAATGGGAGTTATTCCCGAAGGTGCTGGGCGTCACTTAATCTTCCCAGATTATTTGACTATGCCACGCCGCGAATACATTAATAATGAACAATGGCTTTATTTAATGCTGTGTGTGGGTAAGGGGGAATACGAAATATTACCTCAGGAAATAACCATAGGAAACACACCTGTAAATAGATATGTAGGCGATGTTGATTATCAAGTATTTGGCCCAGGCGAAGATGTTACAACTCATGAAGCGCACCGAAATGTATATACATCAAGTGAGGTTGGCTCAACAGCCGGTACAAATGGCATAGAACTAAAGGGTAAAGTAACTAACTCAGGTGGTAGTAACAGCGTTTACGATTACACGTTTATAGACGATAAAATAAAAGTGTATATGGTTGAGTACGAACCAGAGCTTGGCGGGTATATCCGTTACTTAGTTATGCCACCATTCGATATAGGCGAAATTCTTACTGTTCAATTTTCACTCGAAAATCAAAACGATGGCTATTATAAACTCATTGAAAAAGGTAGAAATGGCAGCACTGTAAAAAAAGTAGATGGCCAATTTCAAGATGATCCAAATTGGACTGGTTTTATAACTGAAAGCGACTCACATGCAAATGTGAATGTTGAAAATAGTGGCGGTGACGGCCAGTTTAATGGGCCGTTCTTTGCGTGTCCAAAAGGTGAGAAAACTAATAAGTTATGGTTAGACTTTTCACTCCCCAGAGGCCTTGGTGAACTAGATGATAACGGTAATTTTTTAAGCCGCACAGTGGCGTTAAAAATAGAATATCGAGACGATGGCGCGCTTAGTTGGACACCAGTAGATACCATTACCTTTACTAACTCTACAAACGATCAATTAGGCCGCACTGTGTCTGTAGATATACCTACAAAAATACGGCCAGAGGTGCGCGTTAAACGAATCACTGCGGCAAATGACGATACTCGAATATACGATGAAATTTACTGGACGTCTCTAAAGTCAGAGCTTGAAAGCGCAACACGCTATGAAGGCATGACAACAATAGCCGTAAAAATTAGAGGTACCAATGCATTAGCAGGCTCAGCAGAAAATAAGTTTAACCTTATAGCTACTCGAAAATTACCTATTTACGAGAATGGCGCATGGACAGAGCCAAAACCAACAACCGATATAGCCCCATTTTTTGCTCATGTAATAAAAAGTTCAGGCCATAGTGATAATAAAATAGGATTAGATGAGGCCAATGCATTACATTCAATTTGGCATGCCCGGGGAGATGAGTTTAATGCTGTATTCGACAGTGCCAGCACTATATTTGAAACACTTAAACGAGTTTTAGCCGTAGGATTTGCAGAGCCAACGATTGATTTTGGTCGGATCATACCGGTAAGGGACCAAAAGCGGACTATATACAAGCATATGTATCAGCCTGATAACTACATAGGCCAGTTAGATCGAAGCATTAGTTTGATAGATGACGACGAGCCAGATGGTGTTGAGGTAGAGTACTTTTCACCCATTACATGGAAGTCAGAAACCGTAATTTGTTTATTGCCTGAAGACCAGGGTATTAACCCTGAAAAAGTAAGAGCATTTGGTATTACAAGCCGAGATAAGGCATATCAGTATGGTATGCGTAAACGTCGCACGCGAAGGTACCGCCGTACACGATTTGATTTTAAAACAGAAATGGACGCCTTGAACTCACGGTACCTAGATTACTGCGCATTGGCTGACGACATACCAGGCTATGAGCAAACAGGGCGAGTACAGTTTATAAATGGCCGTTCAATATTTATCGATAATGAAAACCTAATCTGGCAAACCGGTGAACCCCATATATTGGCGCTAAGAAAACCAGATGGCACGTTATCAGGCCCGTATAATGCCACTAAAGGCAGTGCTATTAACGAAGTTATTATTGATCGCGACCTAGATTTTCAAGCTACCTTAAACGGTACAATGGAACCACCGTTATACATGTTTGGAATAAATACACGGTGGTGTAATGGGGTGATAATTCGAGATATTAAACCATCATCAATAGATAAAGTAAGCGTTACAGCAGATTTAGACGATGACCGAGTTTATTTGGATGACGACAGTCTAGCGCCTATTTTATGAAACTGAACTTTTACTATATTTTTAGGTCTAAAACGCACTGAATAGGTTTTCAGTGCGTAATGGCCAATGACGGCCTATAATTTCAAAAGGATTTAAAAATGGACTTTATCACTTCTGTAGCAGCCAATTTATTCTCATTAGCACTGGTTAGTCTCGTTACATACTTTAAGTGTTTGTTAGATCAAAAAACCGATACTTTTAAAAGCAGTAATCAGTTCGTATTTACCTATCGATTCAAAAAGAATAAGTCTATTCCGATTAATAAAGTTAGATTAATGATGCTCATTAAAAGTAGCAATGCTAATTTTTATATATTGTGGTGTAAGTAATTAGTTAGCTCAATAAAAAGTGACTTTTTAATTATCAGAGAAGCAGTAGCTAAAGCTCTGCTTTTCTTCATTCCACCGGTAATAGAATACCAATGCTAATTAGCAAACCCATTTCATTTTCAACTTCTTATTTAAGCTTCAGTTTTTTCTTTGTAATCACATAAATCTTCAATAATACAACTCCCACATTTAGGCTTTCTCGCCGTACACGTATAGCGACCATGTAAAATAAACCAATGATGCAGGTTAAACATAAACTCTTTTTTATTTGGTGTATTTTTTATTATGGCTTGTTCTGTTTGCTCAACCGTTTTGCCTTTAGCGTAACCAGTGCGGTTTGCAAGGCGTTGGATGTGAGTATCTACCGCTATAAAGTATCTACCTTCGTTATCTTTCGTCCAGCCAAAG
>NZ_WTKZ01000058.1:0-23203 GCF_011378805.1 Pseudoalteromonas sp. Z9A6 | reverse complement strand
AACCAAAAATCTTTATATTGTGTGTGAAGATGTTGTCAGTGTGAAAGGCGGCTCAAGTTCGGTGGTGACTGAATTTGGGCTGTTTTTATTTGTGCCATACAATTATTACTCCCTCCTAAAAACCTATAATCCTATTAAATATTTCTCTTTAAATCGTTTTTTATTTTAACTAACCGAATGTTTTTTATCGTGTTATTTTTTATTAACAAAATAGCTTCGAAAGCTTAACTCAAATTAATTGATTTTTAGTTGAACAGAAAATTCTCTTTGTTATACTCACGTTCGAACTTTCAGTAAGTTTTGAAAGTTTGGTTGATACGGATCAATTTTCGCTAGGCAAATATGTGCTAGCTGGATTTGATTGTATTTAGCACCTGGTTTTAGGGTTTACAACAGCAATGTTTTTTTAAATTTTTCCATTGCAAACGGTATTACTCTAATTTTGTTATAGTCATTTTAGTAGGTTAATGTCTTTGAACACACTTTCTTTGCATCATACAGCTACGGAACTTGCCTCTGGCGAGCCGCAGACGTGTGAGCGCTTGAATAAAGCAGGCAAGGGCGTGTGTGTAGCTATAACTTTATTAGTGTTTAATACTGTAATGTTGCTAAGCGGTGCATTAGAGGATGCCTTCAAGCTTGAAGCGCTATTAAGTGATGGGTTTATTGTAGAGCCACTGTTACTTAATCTTGCGCAATTTTTAGCTCATCCGATCATATCAAGTCAGTTACTTATTGGCCTTTGTTGGTTATTGTTCCATATTTGTCCAGCGCGTCGTGCTGGCATAATCCTCCGTAAAGCAGCCTTTGCTTTTAGCGAGGCTAAAGTTCTTCAGCCTGTGATCTCTTCACACGGTTGTCGTGCTCCACCTAGCTTTACAGGTTGCCTGTAACGCTGCATCTTGTTGCTGGTTTTAATTATTTGTTCTTGCTGTAAATAATTAAGGTTAGCTACAACAAAGTAGCTCCGTGTTTTTTAAACACATTTCAGCCAACCACCACTCACCCAAGTTAACTTTTATTACGTTATATAAATGCGTTTAGAAAGCTGGGTTTGTTGCTAGGTCATTAATGGCATGAGCTTTAGGTTTTGAATAGCCCCCTTATTTTTATAATTTAATTCTAGTTAACTTGGGTTTTTATTGAAAAATCGTTGCTTTGGTTTTTATTTTAAGCAGCAAATTGAAACTCTAGGTTTGTAGGATACTCCCTTGTTAATTCGTAACCTTTGTAATATTGCTTTAGCTAGTACAGTGCTGGCGTTGTCAGGCTGTAAAGGCGGGATACTCGATCCAAAAGGGCAGATAGGCATTGATGAGAAAAATTTAATCATCATCGCAACCGTGCTTATGTTGCTTGTAGTCGTTCCCGTTATTGTGATGACTTTGTATTTCGCTTGGAAATATAGAGACACTCAAAACCAAGAAATTTATGCTCCAAAATGGGCTCATTCAAATAAAATTGAAGCCGTTGTTTGGGCTGTTCCTATTGTTATTGTAATCATTTTAGGTGTTATTACCTGGCAGTCTACCCAAGAGCTAGACCCTTACAAACCAATTGAAGGTAAAGGTAAGCATCTTACTGTTGAAGTGGTTTCATTAAACTGGAAGTGGCTGTTTATATATCCTGAGCAAGGTATTGCTACGGTTAATGAATTAGTGTTCCCAGCAAATGTACCTGTTGAATATAAAATCACTTCAGAGAGCACAATGAACTCCTTTTTTATTCCGCAATTGGGTAGTCAAATATACTCAATGGCTGGGATGGAAACCAAGCTTCACTTAATTGCAAATGAGCCAGGTACGTTTAAAGGCTTTTCTGCAAATTACAGCGGCGCAGGTTTTACTGGCATGAAATTTAATGCCATTGCTACACCTACCCAAGCTGGTTTTGATAAGTGGGTGAGTGATGTGAAAGCGAATTCAAGCGCTAACAACCTGACTCATGCAAATTATGTTGAGCTTGCAAAAGCAAGTGAAAATAACCCTGTAGCCTATTACGGAAAAGTTGATGACGGCTTATTTCATACCATTGTTATGAAGTATATGCAGGCGCATGGCGATATGAACAAAAAACACCATGCAATGGGCGAACATGGGCAAATGAGTAAAAAGCATCATGAAATGAGTGAGCACTCAATGCCTTCATCTCACAGCCAAGGCGAGGAATAATAATGTCGTTATTAGGTAATCTTTCACTCGACGCAATTCCGTTTCATGAGCCAATTCTTGTGTTCACGATGTCGGTTATTGCGATAGCTGGGCTTATTATTGCCGGGCTTATTACAAAGTATAAAAAATGGGGCGTGCTTTGGCGCGACTGGATCACGTCTGTTGATCACAAACGCTTAGGCGTAATGTATATTCTTTTAGCACTAATAATGCTGTTTCGTGGTTTTTCAGATGCAATAATGATGCGTGCGCAGTTGGCACTTGCTACCAGTGGTGCGCCAGGTTATTTACCACCAGAACACTACGACCAAATATTTACTGCCCACGGCGTAATCATGATCATATTTATGGCAATGCCATTTATGATTGGTCTAATGAACATTGTATTACCACTTCAAATTGGTGCTCGCGATGTTGCTTTCCCATTTTTAAATAATTTAAGTTTTTGGTTTACAGCCAGTGGTGCAATTTTAATTAACTTATCACTTGTGTTTGGTGAGTTTGCAAAAACAGGTTGGGTGGCATATCCGCCGCTTTCGGAGCTGACCTTTAGCCCTGGGGTGGGGGTCGATTATTATATTTGGGCCTTGCAAATATCCGGGCTCGGTACACTGCTAACAGCCGTAAACTTTTTAGCAACCGTGTTTAAAATGCGTGCACCAGGTATGACCCTAATGAAAATGCCAATTTTCACATGGGCATGTACATGGGCAAACATATTAATTGCAGCATCATTCCCAATTTTAACTGCTGTACTTGCAATGCTAACGCTTGACCGTTATCTCGACTTCCACTTCTTTACCAATGAATTGGGCGGTAACGCCATGATGTACATCAACCTGTTTTGGGCATGGGGTCATCCTGAGGTATACATATTAGTATTACCAGCGTTTGGTATTTTTTCTGAAATTATTTCGACCTTTGCCGGTAAACGTTTATTTGGTTACAAGTCGATGGTTTACGCCAGCGGTGCAATCTCAATTTTAGGCTTTATTGTTTGGCTACATCACTTCTTTACGATGGGCTCGAGTGCTAACGTTAATGCGTTTTTTGGGGTAATGACCATGGTTATTGCCGTACCAACTGGGGTTAAGTTATTTAACTGGTTATTTACCATTTACCGAGGTCGTTTACGTATTAGCGTACCGGTACTTTGGACACTTGGCTTTATGGTTACCTTTACCGTAGGCGGTATGACCGGTGTATTACTTGCTATTCCTGGCGCCGATTATGTACTGCATAACAGCTTATTCTTAATTGCACATTTTCATAACACAATTATTGGTGGTGCTGTGTTTGGTTACCTGGCCGGTTTTGTATTTTGGTTCCCTAAAGCAATGGGCTTTAAACTTAATGAAAAATGGGGCAAAGCATCATTTTGGTGTTGGATTATTGGTTTCTTCGTAGCATTTATGCCGCTGTACGTACTTGGTTTCTTAGGTATGACACGTCGCTTAAACCACACTAACAACCCAGATTGGAACATATGGTTATACATTGCCGCAGGCGGTGCTGTAATTATTATGTTTGGTATTATCAGCCAGGTAATTCAATTATATGTGAGCTTTAGAGACCGTGAAGCGCTTGACGATACAACAGGCGATCCGTGGAACGGCCACACACTTGAGTGGGCTACAAGTTCACCTCCGCAAATTTATAACTTTGCAACAATTCCACATATTGATGATATTGATGCATGGACCGACATGAAAGAAAAAGGTCAAGCATATCAAGATAAGGCAAACTACAGCCCTATTCATATGCCTAAAAACACATCAGCTGGCGTGTTAATGGCAGCAAGCTTAACAGTATTTTGTTTTGCAATGATTTGGCATATTTGGTGGTTAGCTGTTGTTGGGCTAGTAGGCGGAATTGCCATATTTATCAAACGTTGTTACACCAGCGATGTAGATTACTATATACAACCTGATGAAATTGCACGCACTGAAGCTGCATATAATTCAAGTGGCATTAAGGAGCTAAAAGCGTGAGTACACTTTCTGCAAATTTAGAATCAGCAAATTTAGACTCTGTATCACACGATGATCATGCCCACGCGCATGATCATCACGATACTTCGGGTGACACGATATTTGGCTTTTGGTTATACCTAATGACTGATTGCCTATTATTTGCCTCGTTTTTTGCCACCTACGCAGTGCTGTTTATGAACACTGCCGGCGGTGTATCGGGTAAAGATATTTTTGAGCTCGACTTTGTAGCAGTAGAAACTGCTGCACTACTTATTAGTAGTATTACCTTTGGTTTTGCCATGATTGCCGCTCAAGGGCAAAAAAAGGCACTAACACTGACTTGGTTATTTGTTACGTTTTGTTTAGGTGCTGTGTTTATTGGTATGGAAGTATACGAATTTCATCACCTAATTGTGCATGGCAATGGCCCACAACAAAGTGCTTTTTTGACATCATTTTTCTCATTAGTTGGCCTACATGGTTTACATGTAACTGCGGGTCTAATTTGGATGACCATAATGATGATTGAAGTTGCTAAACGCGGCTTAGGTAAAGCAACCGTAACGCGTTTAAGCTGCTTAAGCCTATTTTGGCACTTCTTAGACATTGTTTGGATTTGTGTATTTACCGTTGTTTATTTAATGGGAGCAATGTAATGAGCCACAGCGAAACGCATGCGTTAAAGCAAACGCAAAGTGATCATCATGATGAATCTCATGGCAGTGTTAAAACTTACTTAATTGGCTTTGTGCTATCGGTAATTTTAACTGCTATACCGTTTTACATGGTAATGGAAGGTGACTTTTCAAAAGCAACAACGCTTTGGAGCATTGTTACTTTAGCAATCGTACAAATTTGGGTGCATTTAAAATACTTTTTACACCTTAATTTTACCACCGAAGATGGCCGTGCAAGTACTTTCACATTCCTATTCAGTGCTCTGATCATCGTAATGGTTGTTGGGTTATCTGTTTGGATCATTTATGAATCTAACGCAATGATGATGTACTAGGAGTTGAAGATGTTTCGTCGTTATTTATCAGTGACAAAGCCGGGTATTATTATGGGCAATTTGATCAGCGTAGCGGGCGGGTTTTTACTTGCTTCGCGCGGTGATATAGACCCATGGTTAATGATTGCCACATTAATTGGTTTGTCGCTAGTGGTTGCATCAGGTTGCGCTATCAATAATGTTATAGATAGAGACATAGATGTGGCCATGGCGCGTACTCGTACGCGGGTTACAGTAACGGGCGAAATGTCGGCCTTTGCTGCACTTAGTCACGGTATTTTATTGGGTGTTGTGGGCTTTGGTTTACTTATCGCCTACACCACTCAAGCCGCGGTATTTTTTGCAGCCTTTGGCTACGTAATTTATGTAGGGGTTTATAGCCTCTACATGAAACGCAACTCAGTATATGGCACTTTTGTAGGCAGCCTTTCTGGCGCTGTACCGCCAGTAGTAGGTTACTGCGCCGTAACAGGGCAGTTCGATATGGGCGCATTAATACTGCTAGTCATGTTTAGCTTGTGGCAAATGCCGCACTCTTACGCTATTGCTATTTTTCGCTTTAAAGATTATCAAGCTGCAGGTATTCCTGTATTACCAGTAGCGCAAGGTATCGACAAAGCAAAACGCCATATCGTACTTTACATTGCTGTATATGCCCTAGTTGTGATGTTACTGCCAATTACTGGCTACACAGGTGCTGCTTTTATGGCTGTTGCTTGTATTACCAGCTTTTGGTGGTTGCTAATGGCGCTACGTGGTTATCGTCGTAATATTGATATGAGTAGCTGGGCACGTAAAGTGTTCGCATTTTCAATTATTAATATTACAGCGTTAAGTATTGCTATGGCTGTTGATTATCATAGTGTTGCTCCACAGCTATTAACGCTTACCTAATTTAAAAATTTTTAACTATTCCAAAGTTAATCCAAAGGCTCGAAAGGGCCTTTTTTTATGCCTAAATATTAAAATAATTGAACATCAGTACTCTCGCCCTTTTACTTTCTAAAATCATCAGCATTGTAATAAAGTGGTTTAAGGGTGCCGCAGTTAATAAATTTATAGGTAAGCTCATTTTCAGCTGGGACACGTTTTGAGGTACGAAGCTTTTGCGTACATGCATTAACTAAATCAACAAAAATAAGATGGTTATAGCTCGGCGCTTGTTGAATTTTATGAATATAAATACGCTCACTCCCGCCCAGATTAATCATGTCGTAGTCTTGCCATTGCGATGATTCACTTAAATCTTTTAGATCTCTGGCATACAGTTGCTTACTCAGTTCAAGCTCTTTTTTTGAGTAAATTAAACTACCACCTTGTTGATAATCACCCTCGTAAATGTCGGCAATAATCGTAATTTCTTCACCACGCATTAAATGTTGAATATTAAACGCTTGTGGCTTAACCGTGATTAGTTCAGCATTTCTAACAAAGTTTAAGAGTGCGACATCGGGGTTTCCTATTTTATAAACAACTTGCACATCATCTGGAGAATTATAACTAGGTAAGTTAATCGCAATTATAGATGAGCCTTGATTAACCAAAGCCATAGGATGCTCAGCATTGTAAGCGGGGTCTACCGGTGGAAGTTCTGCTTTTTCTTCTTCAGCTGCGGCAAAGCCACTTAAAGTAACTAGTAATAAAGTAAGTAGTAGGCGCATTATAATCTCAATTAATTTATGAGCTTAAATTGTAGTATAAAATATATATTACATTGAGTTAATTACACTTAATACTTAAATGCCAAGCATTGTATAAAAGGCTCAAATGAGCCTTTTATACAATTTCAGGTAATCTTAAAGCGACATTAAAATAAGCACTATTTAATTGCTTTTTTTACTTCTCGCCAATCTATTATTTTAAAGTTTTGAGGTTGCTGTGGCATACGATTATAACCATCTTGTACAACTAAAATACCTTCAGGATAACCCGGTAGGGACTTAGATGTTACTGTTAACCCGTCGGTTTCTGATGAGCCATCAATACCATTAACCAAATCACTTATTACATTAAACTTACCCGTAAACTCTAAGCTAGGTGTTTTAATGCCCGCAGTATCATTATTTATTTTATACAGTACGTAGCTGTTATCACCTTGGCTGGAAACAACTAAATAACGTGTTTTGTCGCTGTGGTAAATTTCCATACCTTCAACATCATCAACAAGTTGCTCATTTATACCTTGCAGCATAACCGGTGTACTGCCTGCCGTTGGCTCTGCACCTATAAACCAAATACCGGCATCTTCTTCGCCTACAAATAATTGTCCCAGTTCATCATCTGCACTACAGCCTTCTGGTTGGCTTGGTAGGTTAAACTCGCGAACAAGTTTGCCTGTTATTTTTTCGTTATCCTCACTGATTTTATATTGCTGATACAGCCCCGATTTATCATTTACAAATACATAGTTCCCCGTATTTGACGAGTACATACATAAGCCATAAATTTCATCAAGATTGGTAGGAATATCAGCAATGTACTTCACACTATTATTAGCTTGTACTGTAAATAGACTAATACCGTTAAGCGTTCGGTTACTAGCAGTTATTAATGTATTGGTACTGTTTTTAATCGTGCTATTTTGTCGCAGGTCTACGTTATTTAAACGACCAACTTCAAGTGACTGTTCAAGCTTGCCATTTAGGCTGTATACCATTAGTCCACGGCGTTTATCGGTGCCTAAAATTAAGCTGTTTGCTGCATCTTTAGGGTTAACCCAAATTGCCGGATCGTCTGCTGCATCACCAAATGCTTGAACGGGGGCCGTTTGTGCACTTGCCTTTATTTGAGTGATTGATTGAGTGTTGGTTTTTAATGGTTTTTTGATAGGTGTTACAGGTAATGTACTTTTAATATAAGCGCCTGTTTCGTCGTTATACAGCACTGCCGTTGCCGCGTTGTTACTTGTGTAATTTACCGCTACCGATTCCAAGCTCAAGTCACCATTTAACATCCAGTTATTAAGCATTTTACTAATTGGATCATAAGCATACACAGTATTGTTTTTGGAACTAGTAAACCAGATAATACCATCTTGCGAAGCTGAAATAGCTCCTAGTTCACTGTGTAACTTTCCAAAGGGGGCGACTAAAGCAATCGGTTTTTTATCTGCTTGCGATTCCGCGTTCGCGTTTATTGCCCAAATGCCTACTTCGCTTTCACTTACATATAAGGTATTTGTTGTTGTACTTACAGCACAACCCGACGCCTCACTAACGCCAGAAAATTCACGTACATTTACGTTAACCGCTTTATTATTCGCTGTATCAAAAATAATAGTTTCGGTAATTAGCCCGCGTACATCAGGTACAAATGCCGATATTGATTCACTCGCTTTATTAGCAAATAAACACACTGTATCAGGTTGTGCTTGTGGTGAGTTAATACGTGTTAGTTCAATTGTATTCCAGCCACTTTGAGTGTGCTCAAGCTTAAATATAACAACGTTATCTTGATTGTTATCAATAGTTGCAACCAAAAATGAGTGTGTTGTTAGCTTAGTGACAGCAAGCGCTTCAAAGTTACCTTTTTTTATAATGCGGCTTTGTTGCGTTTCACTTTCAACTAACACTAAGCCTTTGCTTTCGCTTGCTAGCAACCAATTGTTATTATTTAACCATGCCGCTTGTGAGCCTTGCATGTTATCTGTTGGACCAAATTTAGTACTATTAATGACTACTTTATCAGGTGTGTTTTTTACTGCCGTATTTGTAGCCACGTTACTATTGCTACATGCACTTAATGTGCTAAGCACTAAGCTACTTACAATTAAGCTAAGAGATGTTTTTAATTTAAATTTCATGTTGTAACCTTTTATTGGTCAAAGCGCTTTTGAGTGCTGTAACGCACTTCGCCTTTATAGTTAATAGCCGTTGCTTTTAGTGCTTCATTGTTAATCGAAAAGCTCAAAAATCCTGGAGTAGCTTCTGCAAAACGCGTAAATTCACGTTGTTTTACGTAACGCGCTTCGCTACCACCACCAGATACAAAGTGGTCGAGTTTACTGCCATCTATTTGGTTATGTTGCAGGTCATGTTCGTGTCCTGCTATGTATGCTTGCACACCATTTTGCTCAAATATGGGCTCGAGTAAATTACGTAAACCTTCAGTAAGTCCATAACGTTTTCCACTGCTATAAAGTGGGTGATGACCAACCACTATTTTCCATCGAGCTTGGCTATTTGAGAGTTGGCTATTTAACCATGTTAATTGCGCTTGGCTGTTTTGCCCTTGAGTTGCTTTGTATTTTTCGCGTGTTTTGTATTCAGGGTTTAAAGTATTAGTGTCTAAAAACACCATTAATATCTGCTCGCCACCTTTTAAAGTAAAGGTTTTGCTGTAATAGCGTGCAGGTAAATTCCAGCGCTGACTTTTTTTACTGTAATCAAGTTGTGCTTGCGCATTACCTAAATAATCATGATTACCCAGTACTACATACCAAGGCTCGAATGTATGTGGACCATGGTAAATATCTTCATAGGCACTTTGCCAAAGCGGGTCGTTAACACTTGCTACCCCATTGGGATAAAAGTTATCGCCCGTTGAAATAGTAAAATCACCATCCGTTTGAAACATCGCTATTTCTAACTGGTGCGCTACGTCTTTTTGATAAAAGTGCCCGTTATGACCCCAATCACCAATAACCGTAAAATTTAAGCTCTTAGGCAGCGCAGTCAAGTTTGCAATTTTTTGTTGCTCGTATAATGCGTCGGTGTACGTTACGTTTGCCAATACGCTTTGTATACTGCATAGACCAAGTGTTATTAGCAGTAATGTTTTTTTTATCATTATTGTTCTCCCATGTTGGTAGCGCTAAATAAAGTGATTAGCGCTACCTCATAAACTTATTTAAAACGCGTAACGCAGCATAAGTTGATAAACCGGACCCGCTTCTTCAGATTCAATTTCGTACTCATCAAAGCTTCTACTAAATTGATCATCAACGGTATCAAATTTATTAAAGGTTTCGTCTTTACTTGCATCAAGTAGGTTTGAACCTACCAAGCGCAGTGTTACATCTTCCCAACGTTTTTCTATAAATACTTCAAAATCGGCACTGTAAGATGTAGTTATTTCTTCACCTACAATGCGTCCATAGGCATCACCTTGCTTGCGGTAAGTTGCGCCAAATGCAGCTTTAAGTTCGGGTAAGTCTTGAATAAACCCAACGTTATAAACGTAGTCTGATTGGTCGTTAAATTTGCGAGTTCCAAAAAAGTCGGTTACTTCACTATCGAGCCATGAGTAATTTAAAAATACACCCGTATTAGGCATGCTAAATGCGCCAAGTGGTGTCGATAAATCAAGTTCAACTCCTTTTACATTACCATCGCCTGTGTTGCGTGGTTGCAGTACAAACGTACCGTCGCCTTCAGAGCCTTCTTGTTCTGTGTTGGCAATTTCTATTAAGTCATTTACTTTGCGATAAAATAAATTAATACCGACAACACCACTTTTTCCTAAGCGATACTCGTAGCCTAAGTCCATACCCCAAGCAGATTCTGGTTTTAATTCAGGGTTACCTAGTTGGTCGTTATCGCCAAGTTCTTTTTCGATAAGTGCCGGCGTTAAAAAATCAAACTCAGGGCGGCGTAAACTACGCGCAATCGATGCACTTATACGCCCATTTTCGCTAACGTTATAACGAAAGTGTGCCGAGGGGAGGATAAAGTCGTAACTATTATTTTCGGTCACGCCAATTGTTTTATCATTAATTTTAGAATCGGTAGACTCCCAGCGAACGCCCAGCTCCCAAGCAAATAAATCGTCTTTGTGCTTAATAAGAGCAAATAAGTCAAAGCGATCTTCTTCTAAAGTGTTTACACCACCAGTAACCGCTTCGTACTCGCTATTAAATGCAGCAAGCGTTAAAGGTGTTGTTGCATATTGATCCCAACTGGTAAGTGCTAATTCAAGCTCGTCTGTGGCTTCAAAAATATTGCTATCGCGCTTTTTATTTTGTAAAAATGCACCAAACTGAATTTCTTTACTGTCACCCCAAGGTTGACTGTGTTGCCATTGCAGAGTCCATTCTTTATCGTCTATGTTGCTGCGAGCTTGTTCTTCTTCAAATATCATTGGCAGCTCAGACGTATCTAGTTCTACTTCTTGCTCATAGACCGACTCTTCAAACTTGGCTATACCAAATTTAAACTTACTTGTGCCGCTTAAAAGTGGAAATTCATAAGCGGTATTGATGTTGTAATTAGTCTGGTCAATATACTTAACATTGGCATTATCTGTTTCTAAGTTACCGCCATTTATAATGTCGTTATTGGTTGCAATCGGATCGTTGTATTCAAATGAACGTTCATCCTCAGTACGCTCTGTATCAACCCACATAGCGCTAATATTAAACTGACTATCGTCGTCAAAAACAATTTCGTAGCTGGAGTTAAGTGACGTGTCGTCGCCATCGCGAGTGTCAGATTGGTCTTCGCGGTTATCAAATTCTTCTGTTTGAAAGTTTATATTGTTTTCAGGGCTATCACCGTAGCGCAAACTAGTTTTTTGTTTTGGGTTATATCTGCCTTGTAAATTTGCACCAAGTAATAAGCGCCCACCAGCCAATTCAGTACCGTACACTGCAGCTAAGCTTTCTTTAAATTCACCATCGTTATAAAGCAAGCCACCAGCACGCAAGTAACCGCCATCTAAACTGTAACCATCGCGCAATACAATATTTAATGTGCCCGCAATAGCATCGGCTGAGCGGTTAGCACTTGATGAGCGAATTATTTCAACGCGTTCAATTAACTCAGCCGGAATTCGGTCAACAAAAAATGAACGATCGGCACCAGCGCCAGGTACTTCTTCACCGTTTATAAGCACCTTTGTATAAGCAGGGCTTAACCCCCGCATACGTGCACCATCCGATTCAAGCACATCCGATAAAAATGTAACACTGGGTACTCGTTTTAATGCATCGCCTGCGGTCAATGGTTCAAAACGTTGAAAGTACTCTTGTGAATACTCCAAGGTTGGTGCGAGTTCGTCTGAACGGTTTCTGTAGCCAATTTCACCATATACAACAATTTTGTCAGAAACTTCGATATCTTTTTTTGTGGTTTCTTTTGCATCATCTTCTGCATAAGCCGTCAAATTACATAAGGCTAATGCGGCTACCAGTGCTTTTATTTTAAAGTCTTTCATTGTATTTGCTCTTGGTTATTGCTGGGTTGCTTCTTGGTATGGCGAGCAAGCTAAAGATATTTGATTACGTAAATGTGACAGGGTTTAGGTTTAATACATGTATTTAGAGGTATTTGAGCAATATGTAGAACGTATTGAGCTTTTATCACTCCTTGAAAAGTCAGGTGTTATGTACCGTGCAGGGCTATTTTAAAAGTAGGTATCATCTCGTTGTCATATAGCTGAGCTAATATGACCCTGCTAACACAAACTTGTATGAACTAACTTTAAAACTCATTTATAAACGAGATACCGCACATGCGATTTAACCCCTTTATCAGCCACCAATTATTAATAAACGCTATTATTGCGATGTTTTTTAGTGCTGTGTTTTTAAGTAGTTATTTAGGTGTATTAAAAACTTACGCCAGTATTCAGTGGCTCGATATTATGGGGGAGGGCGGTATTGTATTAATGACCCTTGTATGGATTGCCGCGTTATTAGTTTCAAGACCACCGAGTAAAGTAACCACTTACTTAGTGATAGGTGTTGGGCTATTTATGTTCTCGGCAACCCTAGATTTACTTGATGAATGGCTAATGCATCCCGCCCATCAATGGCTCAGTTGGATTGAATCTCTGCCAGCCCCTTTAGGCATGTTGTTAACGAGTGTGGGTTTGTATTATTGGCATCAAGAGCAGTACGTATTAAATCGTCAGCTACGCCGCCGTGAAGCGCATTTACGTGAGCACGATAAGGTGTGCTCAGTTACAGGTCTTTATAAGGCGCAGTACCTAGATTCTGCAATTAAAGAGCAACTTACGAGCAAACAACCACTCTGGCTTGGCGCGATTGATATTCGTGATTTTTCGCATTTTAATAGTGAGTTTGGCTTTAGTGAGGGCGACCGGTTACTGCGTGAAATTAGCGAGCTATTGTTAATGAATTGCCGACTAAGTGATGTAGTGTGCCGTTACGCAGGAGATTGCTTTATGGTACTAATGCCAGCTACTACAGAGCAGCAAGCTAAAGAGCTAATGGCACAAATTAAAGGAGCTCTAAAGCATTGTGCATTTAAAGTTGAAGCATCTAAAAAAGCAAAGTTTCAATATGTCACTACCGCCTTAATACAAGGTAATAAGCATAGCAGTACAGATAAACTAACAAGCCAACTGCATAGTCAATTACAACAAAAAAAGCATCAACAAAAAGTAGCGCACCGTGCACATGTTTGTTAGCCAAGACGATAAATATTTAAGCGCTCAAGGGCTTATTACGTCAGCTGTAGAGCTTGCTCAAAGCCGAAACATAAATTTACATAAGCTGCTACGCGGTACCGGTATTTTTGAACAAGACTTACTTAATTTTCAGCATACATTTAGTGTGTCTCAGCAGGTGCGTTTATTAGCTCAATTTAAGTTGTTGATGAAAAGTACTGACAGTGGTTTTTTACTCGGTAGCCAACTTATTAACGACACTCGAGCCGAAGCTCAGGCATTAATATATAGCGATAATTTAGCCCAAGTATTAAAGCAATTATTACTTTTAAGAATGCAATTAGCGCCTTTGCTGTTTAGCCAAACGTATATTAAAAACGATAATGTTTATATTTACATTCAGCCAGCACATGGGCTTGATGAAAGCCTTTACCATTATGTGCTAGAGATATATAGCACTGCATTTTATAGTTTACTTAAACGAGTGAGCGAAAGTTACCCGCATTGTCAGTTCGACTTTGCTTTTAAACGCCCTCGGCATATTCAAGAATACGAGCAAAATTTAGGGCTAAAGGTAAGTTTTGATAAGCCATGTACTCGCTGGGTATTAAATAAAACCATGTTAAGGGCTAAAAACCCGCACGCGAGTCAATTACGATTTATGCAAGCGCAGTCGCAGCTACATAATAAAAGCGTAGTTAGCATGACTTTTATTGAAGCCGTCTGCAGATACTTATACTCTCATCCAAGTGCTAATTTAGAGTGTACCGCAAAGCACTTTGCTATGAGCTCAGCTACATTTAAGCGCAGACTCAAACTCAATGGGGTACGCTTTTCAGCGTTAATAGATGAGCAAAATAAGCACAAAGCTATTTACCTACTTACTCTGTGCGCTAAACATAACGAACAAGTCGCTGAGCATTTAGCTTTTTACGATATACCTAACTTTCGGCGCGCCTTTAAGCGCTGGACAGGCTTAACACCTAACCAGTTAAAAGCGCAATAAGTTACTCAGTTGCCATGTCGATGGAGTGCAACAATGTTCGTGCATTTAAATGAAGGTTTGGATCTTCTGGATTTGACGTATTAGTCAGCCAAATTACATTGCCTTCTTTATTTACAAACAATGTAGTAGGTGTGCCTCGTATACCTAATTGCTGTGCTATTGCATCGGCTTTTACAGCTGTTTTAAAAGTATAACCTCTTTCGCTAAGTGCTTTAGCGGGGGTAGCATCGTCATCTTCTTTAAAGCTCACGGCAATAACTTTTAAGCCCATATCATCAATTTTTTGAAGTGCTGGCTGCAGCTTTTTACAGTACGGACACCACGTTGCCCAAAAGTGTAAAACGTAAGGTTGACCTAATAAATCTTGAGTATTGAGTGGCGACCCATCAGCCATTTGTAAATTTAATGTAGGCAATTTAGGATATGTTGCTTCTGAGCTTGTATCTTGTGCGTAAGCTGTAAAGCTTAATAAAGTTAGCGTGATGGTAATAAATAGCTGTTTCATAATATGCTCTTTTTTATTTTACATATTAAACAAGAACGATAATTTAACATTTTTATTTCAAACTAAAAGCCAGCAGCTTGTTCAACAACAATAGCGTGGCGTTTAGCGAGGCGTAGGTGATCTCTATCGTAACCTCCACCTATCACAGTAGCTACAGGTGTATTGTGTTCAAGGCAGCGTTTTAATACTAAATGGTCACGTTTAGCTATGCCATCCCAGCTAATATCTAACTTACCCAAGCCATCACCTTGCCAAATATCAACGCCAGCATCGTAAAGTACTAAACTCGGGTTTAGCTCTTTAAGTAAATAACTTAGTGTTTCGTCAACTATGGCAAGGTATTCGTCGTCCTTCATATTATTTGCCAGGCCAATATCTAAATCGCTAACGGACTTTCTAAAGGGGAAGTTTTTTTCGCAATGGATAGAGCAAGTATACGCATAGGGTTGATGCTGTAACATTGCGGCTGTGCCATCACCTTGGTGCACGTCTAAATCAAAAATAAGTACGTTAGTTACCTCACCTGATTCAATTAAAGTTTGCGTGGTAAAGGCCAAATCGTTAACCATACAAAAACCTGAACCAAAGTCATTATGTGCGTGATGTGTACCACCAGCAAGATGACACGCTATACCGTGTTTAAGTGCTAAGCGGGCTGTCTGTAGCGTTCCTTGAGGGGCTGTAAATGTACGTGCCATAAGCTCTTTTGACCAAGGTAGACCAATGCGACGCATTACTTTTTCATCTAAGCGGTTGTGCCATAAATCTTGGATATAATTATCGCAATGCACAAGCTCAAGCGGCTCTGGCGTGCCTAATATTGGCTCAACTAGGTTACTGCCGATTAAACCAAGCTCTGCAACATGTTGATATAAATGTGCAAATTTACTCATTACAAAGCGATGCTTAGGATCAAAGCTAAACGAGTAGTTAGGATGGTATACCAAAGGCAAATGAGGATTTAAGCGCATATTTACAAGCTTTATAAAGTTTGCGCTATGGTAATCAACTTAAGTGAATGAGTCTATTGTGAGTCATTAATAAGTGACGCTAATTCGCGATGCAGTAGCTCATCATTGGCTAAGTTTAGCTCTATTAAGCGCTTTAAATAAGTAATACTGTCTATATCAATGTGATGGCATTTTAAACCAATATGATCGGCTTCAATATGGCAAATCACTACTTCCATTTTTATTTCTATATCGCTTTGAGGCAATGTAAAACGCAGTATTGCTTGCGTATTGTGGCTGCCAATAAATGCATCACAATTAGTGACCAACGCGCCATGTAACGATAGATCGAGTAATTTACACGGATACTGTTGGCTATCAAAACATAACAGGGCGTTAGTTGAAAATAGCACACGAGAAAACTGTCGACGATTTTGCATAACCTAATTTAGCCTTACTGTTTTTATAATAAATTAAGCATAGCGGGTAATTCTCTACATGCTAGCAAGATGTGCTCCTGTAATGCTGGTGGCATAAAAAAGCCCTGCAAAGTGCAGGGCTTAAGTTATACAAACATAAAATTAACCAATATTTTTAGCCAATTTTTTTGTATTTAATACGTTTAGGTTGAGTTGCCTCAGCGCCTAGGGTCTTTTTAAGCCACTCTTCATATTCAGTGTAGTTACCATCAAAGAAGTTAATTTGACCTTCATCGCGGTAATCTAAAATATGTGTAGCAATACGGTCAAGGAACCAACGGTCATGCGAGATACACATTACACAACCTGGGAACTCTAAAATAGCGTTCTCCAGTGCACGTAGTGTTTCAACGTCCAAGTCATTGGTTGGCTCATCGAGTAGTAACACATTGCCGCCAGCTTTTAATAACTTAGCAAGGTGTAAGCGGTTACGCTCACCACCTGATAGGTCTTTAACAAACTTTTGCTGATCGTTACCTTTAAAGTTAAAGCGACTTACATATGCTCGGCTTGGGAACTCAAAGTTACCAATTTTCAGTACGTCTTGTCCGTCTGATATTTCTTGAAAAACAGTTTTGCTTTCGTCCATACCGTCGCGGAACTGATCAACAGTCGCAAGGTGTACTGTTTCGCCAACGCTGATGCTACCGCTGTCTTGCGTTTGCTCACCGCTTATCATTTTAAACAGTGTTGATTTACCCGCGCCATTCGCACCAATAATGCCCACAATGGCACCTTTTGGCATGCTAAAGCTTAAGTCATCAATTAAAACACGATCGCCAAAACTCTTACGAAGATTAGTTACTTCAAGTACTTGGTCACCTAAACGCGGGCCAGGTGGAATAAACATCTCGTTAGTTTCGTTACGTTTTTGGTAATCAGACTGCTGCATTTCAGTAAACTGAGCCATACGTGCTTTTGACTTAGCTTGACGACCTTTAGGGTTTGAACGAACCCATTCAAGTTCTTGCGCAATTGATTTTTGACGAGCTTTTTCAGATTTTTGTTCTTGCTGTAAGCGCGCATCTTTTTGTTCAAGCCAAGAAGAGTAGTTACCTTCCCATGGAATACCTTCACCACGGTCAAGCTCCAATATCCAACCAGCTACATTATCAAGGAAGTAACGGTCATGCGTTACTGCCACAACAGTGCCTTCGTAATCGTGTAAGAAGCGCTCTAACCATGCAACCGACTCAGCATCTAAGTGGTTAGTAGGCTCATCAAGAATAAGCATGTCTGGTTTTTCAAGTAATAATCGACATATAGCAACACGACGACGCTCACCACCTGAAAGGTGCTCAATTTTAGCATCCCACTCTGGCAGGCGAAGTGCATCAGCTGCGCGTTCTAAAACGTTGTCGATGTTATGACCATCGTGCGCCTGAATAACAGCTTCAAGCTCGCCTTGCTCTTTTGCAAGTGCGTCAAAGTCAGCGTCTTCCATGGCGTATTCGTTATACACTTCGTCAAGACGTTTAAGTGCATGTTTAACTTCGCCAACAGCTTCTTCAACAGTTTCACGTACTGTTTTACTTTCGTCTAAAATAGGTTCTTGCGGTAAATAACCAATTTTAGTACCAGGCTGAGGATGTGCATCACCTTCAAAATCTTGGTCAACACCGGCCATAATACGCAGTAACGTAGATTTACCAGAACCGTTTAAACCAAGCACACCAATTTTAGCGCCAGGAAAAAAGTGCAACGAAATATCTTTTAAGATAGTGCGCTTAGGTGGCACAACCTTAGATACTCGACTCATCGAGAATATAAATTTATCAGGTAAAACCATGGAGGAAAGCCTTCAAATAATAATAAAAATTTCAATGTTGTATTGTAGTGGCTGACGGGTGAAACAGTCAACGAATGGCGGGTTTTAAAGCACCAAAGCATGCTTGTAAGTAAAATATAAAATCATGAATAAATTTCATTTGGACATCTATACATCTAGAGGTTGATATTTTTTACTTTCAGTTCATAATTAAGCCTCGGTTTTTATGAGCGGGAGTAAAGTATGCCAATTACAGTAAAAGACGAGTTGCCGGCAATTGCACGTTTACGTCAAGAAAACGTATTTGTAATGCCAAAAAGTCGTGCAAAAACGCAAGAAATACGCCCAATGCGTTTGGCTATTTTAAACTTAATGCCTAATAAAGTAGAAACCGAAGTTCAGTTTATTCGCTTACTTGCCAATTCGCCTTTGCAAGTAAACGTAGAACTACTGCGCCTCGACACTCACCGCAGTAGCAGCAATTCAGAAGAGCACCTTGATACCTTTTATCGTTATTTTTCTGAGGTTAAAGACAACAATTACGATGCATTAATAGTAACTGGTGCGCCACTTGCCCATTTAGAATACGACGATGTAGCGTATTGGGATGAGCTAAAAGTCATTATTGATTGGGCTGAGCAACACGTTACCTCTACGTTGTTTTCGTGTTGGGCAGCGCATGCAGCGTTATATCACCGTTACAATTTAAAGCGCGATTTAAAAGACGATAAACTGTGTGGCGTATTTACTCACCAGTGTTATTTTGATCACGGTGCACTGACTCGCGGATTCGACGATACCTTTTTAGTACCACACTCACGCTACGGCCATATTGATATAAATAAAATAAACGCCTG
The DNA here is from genome assembly GCF_011378805.1 of Pseudoalteromonas sp. Z9A6. Lineage (NCBI taxonomy): Bacteria > Pseudomonadati > Pseudomonadota > Gammaproteobacteria > Alteromonadales > Pseudoalteromonadaceae > Pseudoalteromonas > Pseudoalteromonas sp. Z9A6. Next base: position 4,133 of record NZ_WTKZ01000058.1, on the reverse strand, counting down.
TGAAGAGCTCGTTGTACTGGCAGGTTCTGAGCGAGTAGGGGCTTACTTACTTAAAAATAAATCAGGTAGCCAAGTGTTTATAACCGGCCACCCAGAGTACGACGCCGACTCGCTAAAAGCAGAATACGAGCGCGATTGTAAAAAAAGCCCTAATGCACCAAAGCCCGAAAATTACTTTCCGGATGACGATGCAACCAAACAACCTTCAAAAACGTGGCAAAGCCATGCTTTTTTACTTTTTTCGAACTGGTTAAATTACTACGTGTACCAAACCACACCGTATGATATTAATTTAGTTAGCCAAGACGTGAGGACTAACAACTATGCCGAATAACGCGCCTACAAATAATAAACAAGCCGAAATAAGTGCCGCATTAAAAGAACGCATTTTAATTTTAGATGGCGCTATGGGCACCATGATCCAAGATCATAAGCTAGAAGAAGAAGACTATCGCGGAGAGCGTTTTAAAGACTGGCATGTATTAATTAAAGGCAATAACGATTTATTAAGCCTAACCAAGCCCGACTTAATCACTGATATTCATCGTTGTTTTTTATCAGCGGGCGCCGATATTATTGAAACCAACACGTTTAACTCGACCACTATTTCGATGGAAGATTACGACATGGCAAACCTAAGCCGTGAAATAAATCTAGAGTCGGCTAAATTAGCACGCGCAATTTGCGATGAATTTACGGCTAAAACGCCAGAAAAACCGCGCTATGTAGCGGGTGTTTTAGGGCCGACATCTAAAACGTGTTCAATTTCGCCAGACGTAAACGATCCGGGTTACCGAAACGTTACCTTTGATAAGCTAGTTACTGCGTATGTAGAGTCTACCCTTGCATTAATGGAAGGCGGCGCCGATTTAATACTAATCGAAACTATATTCGACACGCTTAATGCAAAAGCCGCCTCGTTTGGTGTAGAAGAAGCCTTTGAGCAAGCAGGGCGCACATTACCAGTGATGATCTCGGGCACTATTACCGACGCCTCTGGACGTACGCTTTCTGGGCAAACAACCGAAGCATTTTATAACTCTATTCGCCATATTAAGCCTATTTCGATTGGTTTAAACTGCGCGCTTGGCCCTGATTTACTGCGCCAATATGTAGAAGAGCTTTCGCGCGTGTGCGAAACCTTTACATCGGTACACCCTAATGCGGGCTTGCCTAATGAGTTTGGTGAATACGACTTAGAAGCGCCTGAAATGGCAGCCGAAATTATCGATTGGGGTAAATCGGGCTTTATTAATATTGTAGGTGGATGTTGTGGCACCACGCCTGCGCATATTCGTGCTTTTGCAAAAGGTCTAGCGGGCGTTAAACCACGCCAACTGCCAGAGCTTGAAGTACGCATGCGTTTATCAGGCCTTGAAGCCTGTAACTTAAATTAAGGAGCCAACATGACCCAACAAATAGCAGTATTTACTAATGTCGGCGAACGTACCAATGTAACCGGTTCTGCCATGTTTAAACGTTTAATCATGGAAGAAGACTTTGAAGCCGCGCTAACAGTGGCCCGCGAACAAGTAGAAAATGGCGCACAGGTTATTGATATAAACATGGACGAAGCCATGTTGGACTCAAAAGCCGCGATGGTTAAGTTTTTAAACTTAATAGCCTCAGAGCCTGATATTTCACGCGTACCCATTATGGTCGACTCCTCTAAATGGGAAGTAATAGAAGCAGGCCTAAAGTGTATTCAAGGTAAGGCCATTGTTAACTCTATATCGCTAAAAGAGGGCGAAGAGCCGTTTATTCGCCAAGCTAAAATAATAAAACGCTTTGGTGCAGCTGCCGTTGTAATGGCGTTTGATACTGACGGGCAAGCTGATACAGCAGACCGCAAATATGAAATATGTGCCCGCAGCTACAAAATATTAGTAGAAGACATTGGTTTTCCACCAGAAGATATTATATTCGACCCTAATATATTTGCCGTAGCCACCGGTATAGAAGAGCACGACAACTACGCTGTAGAATTTATTGAAGGCACACGCCGCATTAAACAAAACTTACCGCACTGTAAAGTGTCGGGCGGGGTGTCAAATGTATCGTTTTCATTTAGGGGTAATAACCCAGTACGTGAAGCTATTCACTCGGTATTTTTATACCACGCCATAAAAGCGGGTATGGATATGGGCATTGTAAATGCAGGGCAACTCGCCGTTTACGACGACATCCCAGAAGAGCTTCGTAAAGCCGTTGAAGACGTAATACTTAACACAGACCCAGGTGCAGGCGAGCGTTTAGTAGAGCTTGCACCAAAATACTCTGGTATGGCACAAGCTGAGCGAGTAGAAGATTTAGAGTGGCGCACATGGCCTGTAGAAAAACGCCTTGAGCACGCGCTTGTAAAAGGCATTACTACCTTTATAGATGAAGATACCGAAGAGTGCCGCGCTGCTGCCGATAAACCTATTCACGTAATTGAAGGGCCGTTAATGGATGGCATGAACGTGGTAGGTGATTTATTTGGCGCAGGTAAAATGTTTTTACCACAAGTGGTTAAATCGGCGCGCGTAATGAAACGAGCCGTAGCCTACCTAGACCCATTCATTGAAGCCGAAAAAGAAGAAGGTTCAACCAATGGTAAAATAGTGATGGCGACCGTAAAAGGCGACGTACACGACATAGGTAAAAATATTGTAGGCGTGGTACTACAATGTAATAACTATGAAGTTATTGATTTAGGCGTAATGGTACCTGCCGATAAAATACTGCAAACCGCCATCGACGAAAAAGCCGATATTATTGGTTTATCGGGCTTAATTACCCCATCGCTTGACGAAATGGTACACGTAGCAAAAGAAATGAAACGCCGTGGTTTTGAACTGCCACTACTCATTGGTGGTGCAACTACCTCTAAAGCGCACACCGCAGTAAAGATTGAGCCGCAATATGACAAAGGCGTTGTGTATGTAAATAACGCCAGCCGTGCAGTTGGTGTGGTTTCAAACTTACTATCAAAAGACATTAAACCTGACTTTTTAGCTAAAACTAAAGCTGAATATGTAAAAGTACGCGAGCAACAAGCGCGTAAAAAACCACGCTCTAAGCCTGTTACAATCCAGCGCGCACGCGATAACGCAGCAAAGCTTGATTGGGATAACTACACACCACCTGTGCCTAACAAGCTGGGCGTGACCGAGTTTAAAAATGTATCAATCGCTACTTTGCGTAAATACATAGATTGGACGCCATACTTTATGACGTGGTCAATTGCCGGTAAATACCCGCGCATAATGGACGATGAAGTAGTAGGCGAGCAAGCGCAAAGCTTATTTAAAGACGCTAACGATATGTTAGACGACCTTGAAAAAGCAGGCAGTTTGCAACCACTTGGTGTAATTGGTTTATTCCCGGCTAACCGCGTTGGAGACGACATAGAAATATACACCGACGAAACACGCAAAGAAGTATTAACTACTTCGTGCCATTTACGCCAGCAAACCGAAAAAACCGACTTTGCTAATTATTGCCTAGCCGACTACATAGCACCAAAAGGCACGCCTGATTACTTTGGCGCGTTTGCAGTAACGGGCGGTCTAGAAGAAGACGACTTAGCAAATGCGTTTGACGCACAGCAAGACGATTACAACAAAATAATGGTTAAAGCGGTTGCCGACAGGCTCGCCGAAGCGTTTGCAGAATACCTACACGAAAAAGTACGTAAAGAGTATTGGGGTTTTGCACCAGACGAAAACCTAGCAAACGATGAGCTAATACGCGAAAACTACCAAGGTATTCGCCCAGCGCCAGGTTACCCAGCGTGCCCAGAGCACACCGAGAAAAAGAAAATTTGGCAGTTGCTCGACACCGAAAAACGCATTGGTATGCAGCTAACTAGTTCGTACGCCATGTGGCCAGGTGCTGCTGTTTCGGGTTGGTACTTTTCACACCCTGAGGCTAAATACTACGCAGTAGCCGCAGTACAACGCGATCAAGTAGAAGACTACGCTAAACGAACCAATATGACGCTTGAAGAAGCTGAACGTTGGCTATCGCCTAATTTGGGGTATGATCCGGAGTAAATAGAGCTGCGGTCTGCTATTAGTTAAAATAAAAACGGGCCAAGTTGGGCTAATGCCGATCAGTTAAGAAAATGACCGGTTGACCGATCCAAACGA
>NZ_WTKZ01000057.1:0-23969 GCF_011378805.1 Pseudoalteromonas sp. Z9A6 | reverse complement strand
GCTAAAAAAGATCCTTAGAAAATAATTTGTCTTGGTGAATAGTTACTTACTTTTTAGCTAATAAAGTAAGCTTACCCAATGTAACTATTGCTTGCTCAATTTGCGCGTTCCATTGCACACCATAACTTAACCTTACACAGCTTTTATATTTATTAGAGGCTGAAAAAATAAGCCCTGGGGTTATGCTAATACCCACTTCAAGTGCAAGTAAAAATAACTTTTGGCTATCGTACTCGCCTCCTAAATCTAGCCACATTACGCAACCTCCTTTTGGATCGCTTATACGTGTATTTTTTGGCATAGCTTGTTGTAAGCACCATCGCATACGCTCTTTGTTATCGCGCAGGCGTTGCCTAAGTACTTTTAAATTTCGGTCGTACTCGCCGCTGGCAATAAACTCAGATAACGTCCATTGGTTTATTAACGAAGCAGAGCAACTTAGTGCTCTTTTATATCGCCTTGCTTGCGTTGCAAATTTACCCGCAACTAACCAACCTACACGATAGCTCGGCGCTGCGGTTTTAGAAAAAGATGAGCAACTAATCACTAATCCTTTTTTAGAGTACGCTAAAGCTGGTGTGCCTCGTTTTGCCGTAAAATATAAATCGCCGTATACGTCATCTTCAATAAGCACTACGTCATGACTTTCAAGTAGCTCCACCAGCTGCTGTCTGTTTTTATCTGGCATAAAGCTGCCTACAGGGTTGCTAATTGCAGTCGAGAATAAACATGCTTTTATGTCATGCTCATTCAAAGCGCGTTCCAAATCGCTCAACCAGATGCCATTATCTGGGCACAGTGGTATTTCGAGCGCTTTAAGCCCTAAGCTCTCTATTAGCTCGATAATCCCGTGATAACAAGGCGTCTCAATGGCAACTACATCGCCTGGCTTTGTCACACATTTAAGCGCAATAGCCATGGCTTCCTGTGCACCATTGGTGATCACAAGCTCGTCCATATTTATACCAATGCCAAAATCTAGATAGCGATGCACTAGTTGCTTTTTCAGCGGCACAAATCCATCTGTTGGCCCATAGTTAATGGCTTTACTGCCGGCAATTGTCATTACTCGGCGCATATTTCTGGCCAGTGCTTTATCGGTAGGTGCAGCGGCTATAGGATTAGCGATACCAAAAGGGACTACGTTAGCTTGATGAATGGCGCTGTATACCTGCTCTATTAAGGCTTGTTTATTTACCACAACAGGCTCGCGACTCAATTTAACTCGCTTAGGTAAGTTATGCGCGGCGTTAACAGCTTTTAAAAAGTAACCTGATTTTTCGCGTGCCTCTACTAGCCCTTGATCCTCAAGTGCTTGATACGCTTGTTTTACAGTGGGAATACTTATATTTAAGTTATCTGCCATTTTACGTAGTGATGGTAGTTTTTCGCCGGGGAGTAAAACTTGTTGAGCACTCATATCCCTAATTAACTGAATAACTTGTTGATATAAAAAATCGTGCCCTTGGCTATTTTTTTGTCTTATCATCACACACCAAATCTGTATAGGTTACATTTTTACTTTTCTGTATATGGTAAGTATACAGATAGGTCTTAAAATAGCCATTCAATCGGGCTTTGAGGACTAACCATGAAAAGTGCAGCGCTATACATTACAACCGTTTTAATTTGGGGTTCTACTTGGTTAGCCATAGAATTTCAACTAGGCGATATTGCAGTCGAGTTATCGTTATTTTATCGCTTTGCTATTGCAGCGCTTTTAATGTGGTTGTATGTAGCGTACAAAAAACCCGACATGCGTTTCTCATTAGTCGATCATGGCTTTTTTGCTTTATTAGCTCTGTTTAACTTTGGTTTAAATTACTTAATGTTTTACTGGGCACAAAATTACCTAACCTCAGCCATGAGCTCCATTGCCTTTTCGATGCTGCTGGTTATGAACATAGTTAACACTCGACTATTTTTTGGTAAACCAATCTCAAAGCGAATTTATACAGGAGCTGTTCTTGCTGTATTAGGTATTACGTCCCTGTTTTGGCCGCAGTTACAGCAGTTCGACTTAAGTAATGGTGCATTGGTCGGGTTACTACTTGCTCTTAGCGGTACCTTTGTGGCTTCATTAGGAAATATGGTAAGCGTTCGAAATTCTCGTAAGCAAATTGGTGTATTACAAGGTAATGCATGGGGCATGTTATATAGCGCCGTAGGCTTAGCGCTATATGTATTAATGAATGACGTGCAATTTAGTGTAAACGCGCCACCGAGTTACTGGTTATCATTACTCTACTTATCAATATTTGGCACCGTAATCGCTTTTGGTTGCTACTTTGCACTACTAAAAAATATTGGCCCCGAAAAAGCCAGCTACGTTATTGTTTTATTTCCATTAGTGGCAGTAACGCTAAGTAGTTTTTTTGAAGGGTTTGAATGGCACGCAAATACCTTTGCAGGGTTTAGCTTAGTACTATTAGGTAACGCCATTGTGCTTACCCCAACAAAACGAATTAACGCCTTTTTAGCTAATAGAGCAATAGCTAAAAATGGCTCCGTCCCCAGTTAGACGCGTTATTAACGCAACTAACGCAAAAGCGCCTACTTTACTGTAGGCGCTTTTTTATTGGCATATGAAAAAGTAAGGCCTGTCCATGCACACTAACAACTGCAGGAGTTTTACCTATCAGCTCACCATCTGCTTCAATCAATAGCCCTTCAGTATTTATGGAAGCTGTATTTAAGCGACTATAGGTAAGGTTTTTTATATACTCATGACGCTTAAAAAATAACTTAATAAAGCTTATTACGTTATAAAAAAGCCCACCCGATCGCATTTGATAACACTCAAGCAGCCCATCAGTTAAATCTGCTTTTGGCGCTATTTTTAGTCCGCCACCAAAGTACTTATGATTAGCAAATACAGTAATTAAATTTTGATACTGCCTTACATCGTTATTAAACGTACCTTGCAACTGCTGAGCTTGATAATAAAATAGCTCTTTAATACTCGTCCAACTGTAATCAAAAGATGAAAAATTAGCTTTCTCGTTAATTGTTTTAATAACATGAGCATCAAATCCTACCCCTGCAATATTAATAAAATAGCGGCTATTAATTTTTCCTATATCAATTGCTGTCGGTGTATTAAATAATGCCTTTCGCCAATCATCTTCTTTGCAATTAAACCCTCTGGAGAAATCGTTACCTGTACCGCAAGGTAATAATGCTAACGAACAGCTGCTGCCTATTAGCGCATTAACCGCCAAGTTCAATGTCCCATCGCCACCTAGTGCAACTACTTTGGGAAATTTACTCAGTAACAACCTTATTTGAGCGCAGTCATCGTCAAAGCTTCCCGTTGTAGTAAATATACAATAAGAAAAGCTGCGTTTTTTACAGATATTTTTAAGCCATGCCAATGATTTTTGGCTCTGTTTTTTGATACTTGGTTTAATAATTATAAGTAGTGACAAGCTTTTGTTTCCAGCAATGTATTTTAGAGTGAGATAACAAACGTTTAATTAAATTTTTTTAATCTGAATAAATAATCAAAAAACATTGTATAAAATGCATAAAAATAAATTAAAAAACCAAAAACCCCAACATCAAAGGGGTTAAAACCAACCGCCATATAAATAGCTATGCAAAAACAGTAATGCAACTTACTGAATCGCATATTAATAAAATCAATTCAGATTAGTTTAACTAATCCCTCAGGCTCAATTTTTATCGTTGTATTTTTAACCAAACAACGTGCAAAATGCACGCGATTTCAACAGATACAACCGGAGCAAAATAATGAAACCAATTAATACATTAAATCAAACAGCAGCAGCGCAAGTAGCCGTTAAACCAACTAACCGTAAAGCAAGAATGTTAGCTAAACTTAACACGATTGGTAAAAGACTAGCACTTAGCGGTGCAGCTCAATATAAATAATCACCCAACCATGATTATTTTTCGGTGCAGCGAACACTCAACCACTAAATGAAGTCACTTATTTAGCTCCCATTGTTTGCTGCAACCTATTTATTTTATTAAAAATTGCCTTAATTTCCCCTTATTTACAAAAAAAACCTCATTTACGTATGTTTTTTAGGCAAACAGTCATTTTGCTATTTACACAGCGGTATCACCTAAGTATTATTCTGCGTCACGGAGAGATGGCAGAGTGGTCGAATGCACCGGTCTTGAAAACCGGCATGGGTTTATAGCCCATCTAGGGTTCAAATCCCTATCTCTCCACCATATTTTAATTGGTGGCTTTTTTTACTCCATCAATACAACCGGTTATGCGTTGGAGAGGTGTCCGAGTGGCCGAAGGAGCTCCCCTGCTAAGGGAGTATAGAGTTTGTAGCTCTATCGAGGGTTCGAATCCCTCCCTCTCCACCATACTTAATTTAAACCACTTAATTGTGGTTTTTTTGTGCCTAAAATTTAACACCGATACTAAATTGGGAGGGTGAGAACCTTCGACAGGGTTCGACAAAATGTCTGGAACATTTTAGGCCGCTGCAAGCGTCGCGCAGCGATTGATTACATGGATGTAAGCAAGTCTATCCCTTCCTCTCCACCATACTTAATTTAAACCACTTGATTGTGGTTTTTTTGTGCCTAAAATTTAACACCGATACTAAATTGGGAGGGTGAGAACCCTCGACAGGGTTCGATAAAATGTCTGGAACATTCTGGGCCGCTGCAAGCGTCGCGCAGCGATTGATTACATTGATGTAAGCGAGCTTATCCCTCCCTCTCCACCATACTTAATTTAAACCACTTAATTGTGGTTTTTTTGTGCCTAAATTTTAACACCGATACTAAATTGGGAGGGTGAGAACCCTCGACAGGGTTCGACAAAATGTCTGGAATATTTTAGGCCGCTGCAAGCGTCGCGTAGCGATTGATTACATGGATGTAAGCAAGTCTATCCCTCCCTCTGGACCATACTTAATTTAAACCACTTGATTGTGTTTTTTGTGCCTAAAATTTATAAAAACTAAACAAATTGTGCCTAGTAATAACTTAGGGCATTATTAACACAACTTTAGCCACTTTTAGGTTTAGCTATGATCCGGTTCATATTGCTATCATTTTGCGCGGCAGCACCATTTTTTACCTTGGCACAAAGTACAACAGTGTATAAGTGTGTAATTAAGGGCGTTCCTACTTTTAGCCAAACGCCTTGCGCTAAAGATGCACAAGTTATTACTCTAAAAGATATAAATGTAATTGAAGCATATAAAAGCTCTACGCCCGGTAAAGGTATTACCGATACCTCTGTTGATGACTACTTAGAGGTTCAGCAAATAGAGCGTGAAATAAAGCGCCTTGAGCTATCTATTGAACAAAGCCAAAAAGAATACGCAGCTAAAAAACAACAAATAGATTATATGACCCAAGATAAGGCCAATCGTTTAGGCGCTTCGTCTATTGCTGATGCTATCGCAACTAAAACAAATTCATTAAAACAAGCCTACGACGCATCAATTAGTCAAACGCAGCAAAAAATAGAGTCATTAAAGCAAAGAAAGCAGCAGCTTAGCCAAAACCCTTAAGCGCTCGTTTTACTATAGAAATAAATTGCGCAACGTCTTCTTGAGTATTATAAATATGTGGCGATACTCGTATTCCAAATTTGCGAGCATCTACACTAACTTTCGCTTTATTAAGCTCTGTAAGTACATGGTCTTGTTGCTTGTTAAAAAACAAAATAGCAGTCCCGCTGCATTTATCACCAATCATAGGTGATGCAACATATTCGCTTAGTTGCTCATGAATAAGCGTAAGCATCGCTAAGTTATGCGCCCTTACCTTGTGAGCTGTTAGCTCTGCAAAGTAGGCAATACTATTTGCGGCAATAATATAAGGCGCTACAGAAGGGGTGCCCCCCCAAAACTTAAGCGCACTGGCGTTATATTCAAAGTGGTTAATATCGAACTCAAATGGATTTTGATGCGAAAACCAACCCACATCTTTAGGCTCACAATACTCTATTTGATTTTTGTTAACCCATAAATAAGCTGCACCTGGGCCACCACATAACCATTTAACGCTCGAGCCAATCATAAAGTCCGCATCGAGCACGCTTAAATCAAGCGGTATAACACCCGCTGACTGAGCAACATCAACTATTGATAAACTATTGGTTAATTTACTTATAGCTACAATATCGTACACAGGCGCCTGTACACCTGTATTTGAATACACATGGCTTATAAAAACTAAATCGATATCACAAGTTATATAACGCTGCCAAACACTAATATCTGTTAGGTTTTCGTGCTCAGGTATAAATATGATTTGCGCGCACTTTGGCAACGCTTTTTGCATTACAAAACCCATACTCGGAAAATCACTTTGCGCCATAAGCACTTTACAATTTTTTTGCTGTAGCCGTGGATGCGACATAAGCAATTTTGTTAAGCCACTTGATAAATTAACCTGAGGACAAAACTGCGAACTAGGCGCATTAAATAACTTACCAAGCGCGGTAGTAAATTGCTCAACTGCGGGTAGCCATTGTTGCCAAGGTTCTTTATTTGAGCTCTCCCACGGTAAAAAGTAGTGCTGTGCTAAATATTGCTGCGTATTTTTAAGAGGACGCCCTACCGAGTGGTTTAGTAAATAACAGCCATCAGCCATACAAAAATCATCTTTAAGCATGCTATTTAACCCATTCTTTAAGTGTATTTAGATCGTCAAAACGTGTTTTTATATCGTCGCGTTTTGCGCTAGCTCGCCTATCTCTTAATTTTTCGAGCGAATCAAGTAACACATTAAGCGGCGGACCACTTGCTGTTACCTTGCTCATATGCTGCTGTTGCATATTTTTTGAAGGCTGAGCAATAAACTTTTCAACCAGTTGATTATGATGACCGACTGCGGTGTCGCCATGTAATTTACACACTTGAATAAATAACGTTGCGTGGCTTTTAAACCAATCTGTATTTTTATATGGCTCTGCTTGTAAAAAGTCATCCATAAAGCTTTGCATACGCATGGCTTCTCGCAGGATTTGTTGATCCTCTGGCATCATATATAAAAACTTATCCACCAGCATTTGCGAGTAACTAGGCTCGTTTGCACTACACAGCCCTAACAGCATATCAATCACGTTAATGCCTGCAAAGTCACCAGCATTTGCTCCTCTGTAAACCTCTTTACCTACACGGTACGGTTTATAATAAGGGCGAACGCAGTTAAAAAAGCGATCTGTATCGAGCTCAGAATAAAGTGCATTGTTTGACTCAATTACATCTATAAGCGCTTGTTTAGCTACTTTTAATAACTCACCACACAAGGGATGTGAAATACCTAACGGCAATATTTTTAATAAAGCATCACTTGCCCGTTTGTAGGCCAAAATACCTTGGGTGTTGTAATCAAGAAACAGCTTTTCATCAGGTAAATTAGTAAATCGTTTATAAATACCGTTAAGTGCTTTGTTATGAGTAGTTAAGTGGGCGGTAGCAAAACGAGGGGTTACGCCAATGGATGCGCCTATATGCATAGCAAGCGCTGAGGCTTCAATTAGCGGTGAAGTGGTTTCTCTGCTTGGCTCAGTAATTTCATGGCGCCTACACGCTGCCATAAATAATCCTACGTTACCGAGTAAGTCAAAAGCGCTATCAAAGCCTTGATCTGTGTTTCCCTCGGCTAATAAATTACTAATTAATGCGTTGCCTTCTTTTTCTAATTGTTGCTTTAAGGCCTCACCTATTCCTTCTACATTTGCTTTATCGGTTTGCTGCCAATAAAGCTGCTCTAATTCACTATTTAAAGTGACAAACTCTGTTCGTATCCAGTGATCGAAAATAGCGGTATGTGTGTTCATTGGTGTGCTCTATTATTTTTATAGTTAAATGCTAACAGAGTTCAATTAGGGTAAAACGCCAAAAAAATTAGTAAAAACTGCAATACTTAGCAATAATCACTACAAATATAAAAATAATTAATAAAAGCCGACAACTATGTTAGATAAAAAAGACCAGCAATTACTCATTGCACTGCAAAGCCAAGCTCGTATGTCGGTTTCAGATTTAGCTGGCAGTATTAACCTATCGGATACACCTTGTTTAAGGCGTATAAAAAAGTTAGAGCAAGAAAACATTATTACCGGCTACCACGCCGCCATAAATCCCAAAGCACTTAATCTTAATGTATTGGTATATGCGTTTGTACGATTAAGCCAAAACTCGGTCAGTGCTGCAGAGCAATTTGAGCAACATGTAGAAAAATTACCACATGTATTAGAGTGTTGTGTAATATCAGGAAGCTATGATTATTTATTAAAAATCATTGCACATGATCTTGAGAGCTACGAAACGTTTGTGAAACATCAACTAGGTGGCTTAAGCTGTATCGCAAATATAGAATCAACAGTTGTGCTTAAACAATCATTTAGCAAAAAACAGTTACCTTTATAAAAATAACCAAAATAACTTACTGTTAGCTATACTGATATTTCAAAACGACAATAATAATTGCTTGGACCTTATGTGAAAAATTTTAACTCTAAAAATCATTCCATTATTTTTTATATCATGTTTGCTTTAGCATATTTTTTAGTCGGCATAGCACTCACTAAACTTGCTTTTAACTCGCAAATAATTCCAATTTGGTTACCTGCCGGCATAGCACTAGTCGGTTGTTATATTTGGTGGTGGCGCTTTATCCCGCCTTTATTTGTAGCTGCAATTGCCTTTAACCTTAATATTTTTGACAGTTCTGCTCATGAGCTAGTCCTGGTCGGTAACTCATTTAACGAGGCTATGTATATCGCCTTTGGTGTTGTTATACAGGCAATGGTCGGCGCAGCTCTTTTAAAGTATTGGCTTGGGCACCCGCTGCGCTTTAAAAAGCGCAAGAATATAATTTACTTTATCCTTGTCATAGCAATATTGGTCAGCTTAATTTCGGCTAACTTTGGCGTATTTGCCTTAAGCCAATTCAACTCGATTTACAGTATTGATAATCATTGGAATAATGTTATTTACTGGTGGCTTGGCGATACATTAGGGGTATTAATTGCAACTCCATTTTTACTTTCTTTATTACCACAAAAGTCTAATCAACATACTATATCGGCATTTCCGACAATTGCAGTATGCTCAGTTTTATTTTTATCAGTCGCGGTAACAACGCAGTTATACGATCAAGAAAATCGTATAAGCACTATTAAAATTGCCGAACGTGAAGTCCACGTTATAGAAAACAGCCTTTATAGATATACAAATCGCAGTATTATTGCAGTGCAGAGCTTAGCAAGTCAGGTTCAATCATCTCCCATGCTGAGCCAGCAAGATTTTTATTCTTATGCTAGTCAGTTACTAACTCAATACGAGTTTATTAACGCTTTATCGTGGAATGCAAAAATACCTCAAGATCAACGAGAAGTCTTTGCTCAAGAAATATCAAATATTTACCATTTAGATATTGATATAGTTGGCGAACCTCTTGAAATTAACGATCCCCTTGTTATAGTAAAATACATAGCTCCTTTTAATGGTAATCAAAAAGCTATTGGCTTTAATGTATTTTCAAACCCTGATCGAAAAAACTCTCTGCTTAACCCCGCTATAAAGTACATGCCAGTCGGAACTAAAATAATTCAGTTGGTGCAAACCAAACAACCTAAACCAGCCTATTTATTATTTGCCCCTGTGTACTCCCAATATAACGATGAAAAAACAATTAAAGGCTATGCCACTGGTATATTTTTAGTGCGTAGTATTATTGAGCAGGCCATTTCTAAAGAACAGTCTGATATGTTTTCGATTGGTATATACGAAGATACAAACACACCGCCGTTTTATAGTAATTACTCTCAGGATGTTCAGCAAGCCAAAGGCAGCCGATTAATGTCGTTTGACGTGGACTTTGCAGGGCAAAAATGGATTGTAAAACTAGCCCTTAAAGAAAGCTTTTTAACACAACATAATAGTCAACTAACTCTATTATTGCTCATACTCCAAGTTGCCGTATGTTCTTTAATTTTAATGGTTTTACTGCTGTTTAATCAGCAACAAATTGCACTTACACGTCAAGTTGCAGAGCGTACACACTCACTCGCACAAGCAAAGCAGCAGTCTGATTTAGCTAATCAGGCTAAAAGCCAATTTTTAGCGAATATGAGCCACGAAATACGTACACCATTAAACGCCGTTATTGGTTTCTCTTCACTTGCCCGAGAAACAGACAGTGCAAGTACACTCATTGGCTATTTAGATAAAATAAACTCATCATCTAAAAGTTTATTAAACTTAATTAATGACATTCTTGATATATCAAAAATAGAATCCCAAAAGTTAGTTATTGAATCTATTGCATTCGACCTAGGTGCCTTAATAACACGCATAGACAATATGTTTGAACAAAGCGCAGTTAACAAAGGTATTAACTGGCAAGTTAACTCAAAGCTACCTTTAAATACCTGGTTTATTGGTGATCCTATGCGAATTGAGCAGGTATTACTTAATTTATGTAGTAACGCGATTAAATTTACAAGCCAAGGCAGCGTTGCTTTAAACATAGAAACAGAGTTTACTGCCGCCAATAAAGTAAAGCTTGTTATAAACGTTAGTGATACCGGAATAGGTATAAAACCAAGCCAGCATAAAAAATTATTTAACGCATTTACCCAAGCTGATAGTTCTACCTCAAGGCAGTTTGGCGGTACAGGACTTGGCTTAACCATAGCTAAAGAGCTAAGCCAGCTAATGGGGGGAGAAATAACACTTAAAAGTGAAATAGATAAAGGCTCTACTTTTACATTTTCAATACGATTAGAAACAACAGAGCCTAAAAAAGAACATGTTATTACATTTGATAATACTAATATTACTTCGCTAGACATTTTGGTCGCAGAGGATAACCCAGTAAATCAAATGGTTATTAAAGCGATGCTTGGCTCGTTAGGGATTGTGCCGTATATAGTAGAAAACGGTGAGTTGGCGGTCGATATAGTGAAAAAACAACATTTTGATTTAGTCCTTATGGATTGCCAAATGCCTATAATGGATGGCTATAGAGCAACGGCACTGATCCGCCAGTTTAAAACCGAACAAGAACTCCCGATTATTGCTTTAACTGCCGACGTAATGCCAGAGGATAAAGCACATGCACAAGCAGTTGGATTTAATCAACATCTTGCAAAACCGCTTGAACTCATTAAGCTAACCGAGTGTCTTGTCCAATATGCAGAAGTTAATGAACAATAGTGGTTTAATTTTAAGAATAGTTTTAAGAGTATTTTTGGGTTTTGTTTTAAGTGTTTTTTCTCACACAGCTGTCGCTCAAAACTGTATATCGCAGGCGAGCGACTTTAAATTTATAACAAAAAGTAAGCAACAAGGCTTATTACGCTTTGAAAATGAGCACAACCACCAGCGCTTTAATTACCACGCCCTTTTGCCATTTAACGATTACTTAGATTTTGCATATAAACATATAAATAAAGCCAATCCACGTGCAAATATGCCATGCCCTGTTATTACACAAACGTATCAGCAATTAGTAACACAAGGTACGCGAAAACCTGACCCTACTATTGCAGATATTATTGCCCCTTTTGAGCTTACGCATCCAAACAGCAATAAAGTTGCGCTATTAATCCACGGACTAACTGACTCCCCCTTTACGTATCACGATTTAGCACAAGTGTATTATCAGCAAGGCTATACTGTGCGTACTATTTTATTACCAGGACATGGTAGCGCCGCAAGTGCCTTACTTAATGTAGACGTTAGCCAATGGCAACAAGCAATAAAATACGGTATTGAACGCTCCGTACAAGACTTTGATGAGGTGATACTCGCAGGTTACTCTACCGGTGCAGCGTTACTTATTGATTACGCAACCAAACACACTGTATCCCCTAAAATTAAAGCGCTTATGCTTTATTCGCCAGGCTCTGAGCCACATAATAAGTACGGCTGGATAGCAAAGTGGATTGATGCCATACCCTTTGTTAATTGGATTGATAAAGACGCCGATGTAGACTTTGCTAAGTATGAGTCATTTCCTTTAACTGCAGCTGCCGCTTCGTACGATGCAATGTCTCTTGCAAGCGTAAGTAGCTTAAACAAACGCCCTGCACTTAAATTACCTATTTTTAGTGTACTTAGCGATATTGATACCACGATAGATACGCGTGCCACGCTAAAATTATTAAGTGCATTACACCAAGGTAATTCAATCAAATATAAGCCGCTCGATACTTTAGTACTTTATGGAAGCACTGATATTTTACCGCCAGACTTTGCTAGTGACTACACAGTAAATAATCCGCAATGCACAACACGTCAATGTAAAAAGGTTCATGGTATGTCGCATATTGCTGTTGTTAACTCACCGCAAAATCCACATTATGGAATTAACGCAACTTATCGCAATTGTGGCAGCTTTATTAACGACGAGTCCCTATATAAAACATGTAAAACAACTAAAAACCCACAACTAGGAGAGCGTACAAGCGCCAACTTAAAACACTATCCAGCTTTACAGCGCTTAACTTATAATCCTCATTTTACCGAGCTTAAAATGCAAATTAGTACGTTTATTAAAAACGTAGAACAGCTTAGAACAACTACAAGGTAAGTAGTCATGGGAACGTTTTCGCACCAATGGTTTAGCAGTATTAATGAGATTGATCAGGCGCAGTGGCAACGTTTATTTGGTGATGAACCATTTACTCAACATGCTTTTTTATATGCCCTTGAACAAAGCCAATGCGTAACACAGAAAAGTGGTTGGCAGCCCCATCACCTCGCTATTTTTGAAAGTGATACGCTCGTTGCACTTGCACCCGGGTATTTAAAAAGTCATTCATACGGCGAGTATGTATTTGACTGGGCATGGGCTGAGGCATACGAAAAACACGGTTTAGAATATTATCCCAAGTGGCTATCTGGCATTCCTTTTAGCCCTATTGAAGGCAAGCGTATTGCTATCGAGCACGCTAACCCTAATGCGGTGTATCAGTACATTACAGAGCAACTTAGCTTACACAGTGCTGAGCAAAGTTGGTCGGGGTGGCATGTTAACTTTTGCGATCAAGCTCAAGCAACATCATTAACTGAGCAACACGCCATGCTAAGAGTGGGTGTGCAATTTCAGTGGTTTAATAAAGGTTTTGAAACCTTTGACGATTTTTTGCAAATACTTAACTCACGAAAACGTAAATCCCTTAAAAAAGAGCGAGCTAAAATAGCGCAACAAAATATTGATATTGAATGGCTGCAAGGAACGCAAATTACGCCCGAGATAATGCAATTGTTTTGTGAGTTTTATCAGCGTACCTACTTAAAGCGATCTGGTCATTTGGGCTATTTAAATATGGAGTTTTTTACGCTTTTACATGCATTAATGGCTAATAACCTCGTTATTATGCTGGCCAAAAAAGACGACAACGTGATTGCTGCAACACTTAGTTTAGTAGGTGAGAATACGCTTTATGGGCGCTACTGGGGAGCAAGTGAGGAAGTAGATTCGCTTCACTTTGAGTTGTGCTATTACCAAGGTATTGAGTTTGCAATAAAGCATAAACTCAGCTGCTTTCATTCGGGAGCACAAGGTGAGCACAAAATAGCACGCGGATTTGAACCCGTACTTACCTACTCTGCTCACCATATTGTTGATGGCGATTTCAGTAATGCAATAAGCGACTACTTAAAGCGTGAACGCGGGCATATTGATATATATAAAGAGCAATGTAGCTCATTACTGCCGTTTAAAAACGAGTAACTGATTATTTGCAGGCATGGCAGTATCGCTAATAAGCGTAAGCCCTGCTTGCTTAGCTAGTTGTTCAACTGCTTCAAAATCTCTTATTCCACTTAACGGATCGCGCTCTGTTAAAAAGGCACTAAAGTCATCATTACTTGGGCTGGTAAATTCACCTTGGTACTTAAATGGTCCGTAAATACACAACATACCGTCGCTATTTAAGTGACGTTTAACACCATCAAAAAAACGTTCAACTAATTGCCAACTTACAATATGAAATGTGTTTGCAGTATAAATAGCGTCAACCTTATCTACAGGCCATTCATTATTTAAATCAAGCTCAAGTGGTGCATGTAAATTAGTTAAATTAGCTTCGCGGTGCCATAAATTAATCCCTTCGTGGTTTATAGCGCGATCACTTGTATGCCATTGTAAATGTGGTAATTGCTCTGCAAAAAACACACTATGCTGGCCTGTTCCTGATCCGACTTCGAGTACTGTTTTAGTATTTTTTAATATGTCCTTTAATTGCTCTAAAATAGGGGTTTTATTGTTTTCACAGGCTTGTGAAAATGGCTTTGTCATTACTGTGCACCAAAATTGTAGATTAATGCACAACAGTAAAGCAAATTTAGCTTATTTTGTCGTGATGAAAAAGAGGTAATTTTTAAATACTATAACTATCATATGGTTGAGCTGGTTCATTATGGTTGGTACGTAATATGCTTTTATATTGTTAACCCACTAAAGGGTTTAACTTATATTAAATTTCAAAGGATAAAATTATGCATATACCCCCTTATACCGCTGTAGACGCGGCCATTGCTATAACCGAAAAAACCACCGACGATCATAGTTACGTCGTTGATATGAGAGCTACAGTAATCGATTTACTTTCGCACCCTAAACATAATCAACAGGCGATGACCAAACATGAAACAGATCAGATATTTATTCTTGGCTACAATTAATACTCAAATTAGTATCGCAAATAATTTTTATAATAACTGTTTACACTGAAACCGATTAAATGTAATGATAACTATTATCGTTAACTTGAGTCGGTTTTTTTATGTATTCAAATTATGCCCAGCATCGTTGCCATCAAGAACTCTCTTGTCATTGCTTAAGACCTGGCCTGCATGCACCCATGCTCGTTGCCGATTACATAGAAACCGCCCTTAACGTCGCCAAAAAATTTGAGCAACAACATAATCCCTTGCTTCAAGAGTTTTATCTTAGGCGCACACACCATGAAATTATGAACAAAATGTGCGACCCTCTTATACATAATGCTATTCGTAAACAATGTTTAGAGCAGCTATACAAACCATTATTAGCATTAAAACGGTTTTATAAGGTGCATAACAATACTGCACAATTTTTAATACTTGAGCGTGAAGCTCGTATTCTTAGTCACGAATTCAACCCTTTTTAAGGAGCACACTTATGAGCAACTTTAGAACAGAATCAGACAGCATGGGCGAGCTACAAGTACCTACTGATGCGCTTTATCAGGCGCAAACACAACGAGCAGTTAATAACTTTGCCATTAGTGGCTTATCTATGCCAAAGCAATTTATCACTGCACTGGCTTATATAAAACAAGCTGCTGCGCAAAGTAACTGCGAGCTTGGCCATTTAAGTAAAGACAAAGCAAATGCTATTGAGCAAGCTTGTCAAAGTATTATTGATGGCGAGCATGTTGAGCATTTCCCCGTTGATATTTTTCAAACCGGTTCGGGCACAAGCTCAAATATGAATGCCAACGAAGTTATTGCAACGCTTGCTAGCCGATTAGGCAGTGAAAGCATTCACCCTAATGATGATGTAAACATGGGGCAAAGTTCTAACGATGTAGTCCCTACTGCTATCGCACTCAGTAGCGCAATAAATGTAGTGTATGAATTACTTCCTTCGCTTGAAAACTTATCGCAAAGCCTAGAAAAGAAAAAAGCTGAAGTAGGCCATATAGTTAAAACGGGCCGTACGCATTTAATGGATGCAATGCCTGTTACATTTGATCAAACACTAAGTGCATGGCAGTCACAAGTTAACCATGCCGCAGCAGGAATTAGACATAGCTTAGAGCGTGTATGCGAACTGGCACAAGGCGGTACAGCTGTTGGAACAGGAATAAATGCAGACCCTAAGTTTGCAGCCAAATTTGCAGAAAACCTGAGTGCCAATGTAGGCATTAGATTTACGCCTAGTAGTAACTTTTTTTATAACATCGGCTCACAAGACGCCATAGTAGCGCTTTCGGGGCAATTAAAAGTACTCGCTGTAGCACAAATGAAAATAGCGAACGACCTACGCTGGATGAACTCAGGACCACTTGCGGGCTTAGGCGAAATAGAGCTAGAAGCACTTCAACCGGGCTCGTCTATTATGCCTGGCAAGGTAAATCCGGTAATACCAGAAGCCGCAGTCATGGTAAGCGCACAAGTAATCGGTAACGACGCGACCATTACAGTAGCAGGCCAAGCGGGTAATTTTGAGCTAAACGTTATGCTGCCAGTCATTGCGTATAATATTTTGCAAAGCATAGAATTACTTGCCAATAGCGCACAAGCATTGGGCGATAAAGCCATTGCCAGCTTTAAAGTAAATCAGCCTAATATAGATAAAGCACTCGCTAAAAATCCAATTTTAGTGACTGCGCTCAATCCGGTGATCGGTTATGAAAAAGCAGCAAAAATAGCAAAGCAGGCTTATAATGAAGCCCGCCCTATTATTGATGTAGCCGAACAAGAAACCGATTTACCACGCAGTGAACTCGAAAAGCTACTTAATCCCACCAAACTAACGCAGGGTGGACTTTAATAAACGATATTTTTCACGGCTTTAATTACTTGATAATATAGTTTTTATTGCCGTAAAAAATGCACCGTGTATGATAGTGATGAATATTTCATCACTATCAAGGTTTGTTATGCGTACCCCATTGTTAGCCATACTTTTACCACTTTGTTTAACTGCATGCTTAGATAAAACGCCAACTGAAACGCAGCAAGTAACAATAACCTCAGAAACTGAAGCGCCAAAGCAAGAGCTGCAAAAGCTAAAAGAAAACACTCAATTACAAGAAAATACAAAAAATAATGTAATTGCTGAAAGCGTTTCAATAAACGATTTAAAAAACGTTTCAATAGACGATATAAAAACAGCTAAAGCCGAATTAAATACGCTAATTACAGATACGCAATGTGATACCAGCACTCAATGCAGAATAAGTGCAGTAGGCAGTCGCGCATGTGGTGGGCCAAGCAGCTTTATTGTGTACTCAACAAAATCAGCGTCTGAAAAACAAGTAGCAGCCCTTAGCGATAAAATTACTAAGCTTGAAAGTAACTATAATTCACAAAAAGGGATGATGAGCATTTGTCAGCATTTAACAACGCCAAGCACGCAGTGTGTTGAAAATAAATGTGTTAAAATTGAAGGTTCAGCGGTAAGTGCATTTTAAGGATAACGTTATGAGTTGTTTACCATCGGCAATTAAACTATCAATTTTAAGCATTGCTAGCAGCATTTTATTACTAAGTGGTTGTGCTAGTACTGTGACGTCAAATGAGCAAAGTAAAAACTTGTCTGACTTAAACTATGATCTTAGTAACATGGTGAGTAATAACAGCTGCACCGCAAGCTTTCAGTGTAAAGTACTTGAAGTGGGCGCCCGCGCATGCGGCGGACCGAGTAAGTATGCTGTTTATTCAACGCTGAACACATCTCAAGAAGAAGCTGAACAGCTTGCTCAACAAATAACAAAACAAGAAAAAATACAAAATAAAGCACAAGGCTTAACCGATTGTTCACCAGTACTTGAAGTGCAATCGCTGTGTATTAATCACCAATGCCAGTCGTTTGATATAAAATAAAAGCGGTTGCGTATAATTTAATCTCAGCGTTAACCTAAATACGGAATTAACGCTGAAATTACAACCACCAGTACCACGCAAATACCCGCTTTTATAATGTACTTCATGGGCATTGTTTTAAGCACCCAATATGCATAAATAAAGCGTACAAAATAACTCGCCGCAGTACCAAACAACGCAAAAATAAGTAGATAAGCAATTAGAGTAATATTCATAATAATCTAGTGCAACTACTTAGTTTTTTTAGTGTGAGCAATTAGTAAGTCAGCTACTTGTTGTTTTACGGCTCGCTTATCATCACTTGGGACATCAAAGCGACTGGCTAGTTGCGCAATCTCATCATCATTTAAATTAAACGATAAACGTTGACGCGTTTTTTTAGACTTTACATCTAAGCCAAGTATTTTACGGATCATATCTGACGGCGTTAACTCTTGGTCTATAGCTTGCTTTTTTATCAGCTTTTGAACTTCGCTGCTTAGATCAAATGCCATTTGTGTGGCACGTACAGCTTGTTCCTGGCGTAACCACTTGTCTTTAGCATCACTCACTTAGCATCTCCGGGAAACAAGTCTACAATGTCTGACATTGGACGCATGAGCGTTAGCGATACTTCGGTTTCGCCGCCATCCCAAATTTCGATATTTAAACCAAAGCCTTCATTATCTGATGCTAAACAAATCATTTCACATGGCTCGCCACCTTCTTGCTCATAGCGAGGCAATGTTTGGTTGCGGTAATCTTTATTATGGAAATAACACACATAAGGCGACTCGCTTTGTTGATAACTTTTAGCTAAAAACTGCATAAAGCGCTCTGGTGTATTTTGCACTGTAATGTGGGTTAACGACTCTTCATCAAAAATACGCGCAAACTCATCAAGGCCAAATATCTCTTCAACTTCGTTTCGCTGAATTTTAATAGAAAAGTTAGCCCACTCTTCGCCGTCATCTTGCTCAATTTGTAAAAATACAACTTGGCCGCTATTTGTCTCAAGTACAAATTCAGTATCGCTGCTGTGCTGATATTGGTAAGTCTGAATATCAGTAACACGTAGCGTTTCACCTTTTAACCATGCCGGATAAGCAAATGAGTCGATAACGCTAAACATGTCGCCTTTTTTAAGCTCGCTCGGATGATTAAGCTGACGCTCTGGCTCTTTTTTAGATTTGAAAAAATTAAACATAGGAAGGCTGCCTTCTAAGCAAAAAAGGTAACTGAGCAAAACTCGGTTACCTTTTTAAAGTATAAACGTAATGGTTAGCTATTTTGCTTCGCTTTGATGCGAGCTAAAATATCAGCACTTTTTGGACTTGTGTCGCCAATGCCTGCTTCAGCCATTTTTGCTTTTAAGTCATCGCCATTTACGTCTGACTCAAGTTGCTTTGCAGCACCTAGCTGGTCGCTACGATCTTGTTGACGCTGTTTAATGCGTTCAAGCGATTGACGAGCCGATGTCATAGACGAGCTGTTTGTATTAAGCGTGCTGTTAACAGCCATTGTTGCTTGCTGTACGCTTTCAGTGGTTTTTACCATTGTAAGCTGGCGCTGATTCTCTTTAATTGATTTTTCAGCATCTTTAACTTGCTGCTTAAGCGCAACAATATGGTTACTAAAGCCAGATAATACTTGCTCGTTTTCGGCTTTTTCAGCTTCAAAGTCACCAATTTTTTCTGCAATTTCTAATGCTAACGCTTCGTTACCCTTTTCAAGCGCTTGGCCTGCATACGCTTCGTGTTCCGCGATTGATGCATCTACAGCGCTAATTTTACGCTTAGTTTGCATTTCTTTAGCCATTACTTCTGTAAGGCTTTTTTTAGCGCGGTGAAGTGCATTTTGCGCGTCTGCAATTTCTTGCTCAAAAATACGGATGCCATTTTTGTCTACAATTGCTTCGCCTGCTTCACGAGCGCCGCCACGTACTGCTGTAAATAATTTTTTTAAAATACTCATAATCTTAACTCCACTAACTGGCTATTAATCGTTTAAATACAAGGTCACGGCTTCTAGTGCATCGATAGCGTTATCGGCTAATGTCACTAGTTCGTGGGTAACGTCATCTAATGATGAATTTACCGACAGTGCACCAAAAATCGCGTATTTGTTATCGATTTTAGCAAATGCACTCAGTGGAATTGGCACGTTTAAACGTAGTAATGTTTCGTTTAACTCGTTGCGTAATTCACTCTTAACTTCATCTTCGTCAAACAAGTAGCTAATACATAACAACTGCTCTTGCGTTTGTGTAACAAAAATTGGAAGTTCATCATTTCCATCAACAATGACTTGTAAAACATCTTGCTCGCCAGGGTTGGCAATCAAGAAAGACTCAAAGTTAGCGCCTTCAGTTTCAAAAGAAGCTAATTTTATTGAAAGTTCATTTAATTCCATGTCTCTGCCTTTTGTCGTTTGACATATTATGTCTGAGTTAAGATTCTCACGGCTGACATATTATGTCAACCATGTTTTGTTAGTTTTTATACAATTCGCTTTCTATTTGCCATGCAGTTCGGTAGTAATCATACAACTGACCAGATCCTAACCTATTGACCTCAATACTTTTAACTTGTTCAAAGTAGTGGTTAGGAAATACAAAGCTTGCCAATAAATATTCTTTACTAATCCACCTTGATGGCACAGGCATAGCCGTCGCATCATTAATACGGCCACTGGCCGACTGACCCATTTTAGTGGCTATAGTCCAGCCCCACTGCCCAAACGAAGGTATGTTTTGCTGATACTGCTCAACATAGCCAAACCCTGCGGCTTTAACTGTTTTAGCAATGCTTAAAAACGCTTTTTTAGCATGGTAAGGTGAAGTTGATTGAACCGCCATTGCGCCATCGGGTGCTAATAACTGACGTACATGATTATAAAAGTAGTCACTGTACATTTTATTTAGATCAGGGTGATTTGGGTCCGGTAAATCAATTAATATAGTGTCGAACTGCTTAGATTGATCAAGCAGCTTTTCAACTTCTAAAAATGCATCACCCACAATTATGTTGGCTCGCGAGTCTTGCATCGATTTATTGTTTAGCTGTAGTAATCGCTTATTGATGTGCTCTGGCGGGGTAAAGTCACCGTCTTTATGACCAAATAAATTGAGTAGTTGCGCGTCTAAATCTATTAGCGTTACCTCACTTACAGGCCACTTTAAAACATCTCTAAGTGCAAGCCCGTCACCACCACCAATTATTAATACACGGTCGTGTCTGTTAGAGGCAAGCATTGCAGGGTAAACCAGCATTGAATGATATATTTGCTCATCAATACTTGAGAACTGTAAACGCCCATTTAAATATAAATCGGTGATTGGCTGAGGTTGGTTTTTGCTTAATCTTTCGGTTAAAACTACGTGTTGGTATTTAGTTGCTTGCGAATAAATTACCTTATCTTTGTATAAAACATTACTTAGATTGTTCATCCAGCTACTGCCAAATACTAAAATAAAGCCAAACAATGCCAACAGTACTATATGGCAAACTAAAAGTGCCTTAGCAAAGCGCACATAGGTGTGATAGCGCCATAAAAAAGCGAGTCCTGCGATGATATTAAATAACGCCGTCCACGCCGCAGCTTGCATTATAGGCATTGAGAGCATGATGCTTACCCAAATGGCGGCACCAATACCAGCACCAATATAATCGGCACCATAAATAGTCCCTGCGTTGTTTTCTAAAAAACGGCCATAAACGTGCTGACGAATACGCGCTATAAGCGGTATTTCCATACCAATAAATAAGCCCAGTATTAAACCAAAAACATAAGGTAGAAAACGTGACCACTCTTGTAGCTTTTGAAATACGTAACCATTAAGTACAACATCTGGGGGTAAATTAAAAATGCTCGAAAATAAATGAGGAAGAGAATAACTTACAGCTATTACACCCGCTATCGCTAAAATGCAGCCCATGCCAACCAAAGCAATAATGCTTTCTAGCCAAGCAAAAGCGGTAAATGCATCTTTAAACCAACGCGCTAAAAAAGCGCCTAAGCCCATTGCTACAATCATAGTACCGATCATGGCGTAAATAGCGCTTTCTACTGAGCCAAGTACACGGCCCGCATAATGAGAGAGTAAGTATTCATAAATAAGGCCGCACCCAGCAAGCACGGCCATAACAGTAATTAGTAATATATCGTGCCCAAGTAAGCGAGACTTACTTGGGGGAGTGTTGGTTGATGACACTGATTATGCGCCTAGTAAGGTTGCCATAGTGATACCTACAGCAAATGATACTGCTGCAGAAATAGCTGCTACACCTACATTTTTTTGACGATTAACTTCATCGGAAATATCGCAACCAGATAAAATTATTTTAATTGTCACTAAGTGCAAAATAATAAATGCGACAAGGCTCACAACAGCGCTAATAGCCCAGTATAGTAAACTCGCATTAATGTTATCAGCAGCGTATGGCGCAACACCCGTTGCAGCTGTAATAGCTAATGCACTACCTATTAAAAATCCAGCGTAACGAATACCCACAGCTAAGTTACCATCAACAATTGCTTGTTGTAGGCAGTCGCCACTTTTGTTTGTACGCTTAAATAACTGCACTCGGTACTGGCTAACAAGTAGTAATACAACACTACCTATAATAAAGGCAGCAATTACAATTGGAAGACCATGCCAGCCATCAGTAGCCACCCATAAAAGTGCTGAGCGAATAACTATTGCAACGCTAACAACATGACCAAAATCAATTATTGAAGCTGTAACGTTACCTTTAACTATTTCGTCGTGCAGGCTTACTTTACGAAGCGCTACTTTATCTTGAAAAAAGTGACCCAACTTAATAAGTACAATTGCTAATGCGCCGTAAGCTAACATTTGCAGTGCTTCTTGTTGCAATGTTGCAGCAAAAGAACCACTACTTACACCTGTTAATACAATCGCCAGTGCCACTAAACCAGCGGCAAAGCTAATACCAAAAGCAAAGTTATCACGCTCTGTTATTTCATCATTTGCGTGTAAGTTTGAAACCCAACCTTTTATATATTTAAGGCTTACAAATAATAAAACAATAATTGCAAAATCAATCGCCAATGCTTGTAGCGACCACATAGTTATTCCATTAAATTCATACATATTATTCTAACTCCAACTTTATTCTTTTACTTACCACGGCTCACGCCACGAGAGGTTCTGCTACCGCTATCACGCACCGATCCTGAGCTATTGCTATAACTGCTCGAACGAGAATAACTACTGCGGCTTTTTGGTGGCGTATAACTACTACGGCTTAAACCGGATGCACCTGTTTTTTTACTCGCATAAGGGCTTGTAAACTGCTTACCTTGGCGTTGGTATGTTTGGCGCGTGCGTGTTTCTAGCGCGCTTTGGGTTTTAATTTGTTTAGGGCTTGAGTAACGCGAACGGCCATAGTCATTGTAATAACTATACTTTCGGCGTTTGCTCCAACTTCCATATTCAACACGGTCAAATACATCGCCTAAAATACGGTACATGCCGTACCATTGCCAAAAGCTAATACCATTACTATTTGTTTGCCAGTTACCATAGTTAGGGTTACCTACCATTTGGTTACCAACACCCTCACCTTCAGCTTGCTTACTAATTGCGCCTACACGCGCTAAAGTGCCTTTGGACATATCAGCTAGCATATTAATAGGATCGGTTAACGCATCAGAAAATAGCGTAGGTTTAGACGCATCACGCAACAAATCAATACTATGCAACGTATCTTCGTAAGGAGGAATTAAGTAAGTTCCTTTAATATCTTTAAGTCGCTGTATTAAACCACTATAAAGTGCGCCTCGGCGCGTTGCATCAAGGGTAATTACATCAACAACTTTTGTAAGCTCTGGCTGTTGTTTTTTAAGGAGCTCGCCATATTCTTTAAGTAATACAGCATTGCGCACATTCCCATTATCAAGCGCAGTACCAAGCTGTGACAGCTCTGTATCTGCTTTTTTAATAGACTCTTGAATTGTTTGTTGCAGCTGCTCTTCTTTAGATTGACAACCCATAAGCACTGCGAACAAACAAAACAGGCTTATAAGTTTCCAAGCTTTAATATTCGACATTCATGTCACCTGATTTACTAAATTAACTAAGGTAGTTTTACACAGGTCACTTATTAAACCAAGAATGAAATTGCAACAAAGTAAGTCAGTACAAAATTAAATAAACAGCTATATTTAGTATATGAATTTAAAAGCATTCTCAATGTTAAGGTTTTAGTGCTACAAAGGGCGTAATAAGTAACTTTTTTGTAATTATGGATTGCCTGATTACACAATAATAACTAAAACATAATTAAATGATGGTTAAGGGTTAGATTTGATGCTTCATAGTATTCGATATAAATTTATTATAATAACAACGGTTTTGAGGATGTAACTAATTTTGTGTAACTGCCTATCATTATTTACTCTAAA
>NZ_WTKZ01000056.1:0-26185 GCF_011378805.1 Pseudoalteromonas sp. Z9A6 | reverse complement strand
GTCGGGCTTTTTTACGTCTGAAGAAAAGTGAAATACGCGCAATTAATAGGCACTCACATCAGCACCCATCGCGTAGGTCGGGCGATCGTAGCGACTCCCGACGTCAAAAGCATCAAAAACCTTCGCTCGACAATGAGTGGTAGCATTTGTACTATGGGTAAATAATACCAATTGGTTTAACATCTGACCTAATATAAAAGCGTTAATTATCTGGTCTTGTGATAAGTATTGAACATGATCTTTAAGCCTTTATATACGCTTTGGGTAGGTTACTGAAGAGAATAAAAGTAGTTATGCAGAGGTTGATATAGAGGTTCACGCATAGAACTTAAATCTAATGGGCATGAGGTTTTTAAATAATAGTGTTCATGGAGTGCCTATCTAAACTTGCAGTATTAACTACCCTTCATTAATTGTTTTATAGCCAGATAGGCGTTTAGGGGCTGCTTTAATTTCATATGTACTGAGCGTTATTAATTTTTAACCCTAAGATTAACGAAGGCCATATACTTTATATTAAAAACTATCGACAAGACTTACTGAAAAGCAATTCATGTACTCCTTCAACTAAAGTTTATTTTGTATTCTCTTGGTTCTAACTAACCACCTATATACGCCGATAATGAACAATGCAGCAGATCCGAAGCCACTTAACACCCAAATGACTTTTAAAATGTTACCGCCAATGCTGCCGTCATGTAGAGGGTGTATCCAGTTTTTTATTTTACTAGCCGTACTTTGCTTATCTATATTAAACACGCTCTCTAACTTTCCTGTAAGTGCATTAACCTCTATATAGCTATGTGGAAAGCGATACGAAGGATCGTTTACAGTTTGAAATCTTAATCTGTAAATAGCATTTAAGTTTGATGGTGTTTCAATCCAAGCTAAACGCGCATTCGGTAATGCTTTTTCAGCTATTAATACCGCTTGTGATAAAGAAATATCGGTTTGTTTGCTCGGTTGAATTTGTGTTTTTGGTGGGGAGTTTATATCGCTAACTAGAGCGGTTAATATAGGATCTGTTTGTTTTGGAATAGCGAGCATAACACCTGTAACAGTTAAAGCTAGTAGCGGTATGCAGAAGGTTAAACCAATTAGTCTATGCCAGTCGTATAGCAAACCTATTTTAGAGCTACGAGATTTAAATTTTAGTGTCTTTACCCACTGCCCAGGCTTTGGAAACCAAGCAAAGAACCCAGAGATAAGAAGAACTATTGAGGCTATGCCTATATAGCCAACGACGAGAGTGCCCGTTGCTCCTGTTAGTAATGAAAAATGTAAGTTGTACATCCAAGTTACTAAGTATTTTCCCCAATAGTTTTTACGTATTACTTTATCACTACTGCTAGATAGCCATACCATTAAGGGGGCAAAGCCTTGCTCTTTTGTTTCTATTGGATTGTAGTATCGCGCGGGAATTACTGAGTTTATACCTGTGTTTTCTAATCGCCATGGCCCTTGCTTTGAAGGGAAATTGGCTCTTAGCGTATTATATGCTTGATCCCAATTAGGCGTTTTTATGTTTGTAGTAGCGTCATTTGCTGGATTTAGCAGTAAGTCTATTTGCGGATAGTAAACTAATATAGAGCCAGAAAGAGTGATAATAGTAAGTAAAACACCTACTGATAGGCCTAAGTATAAATGTAACCGCCTGAATGTTTTTCGCCATGAAAGCTTTAGTGTCATTAATTAAATAGCCGTAATGAGTAATGCAGGTTTATTGGGCATTAAGGAATGATTAATTACGCGGTATATTATATGGTTTTTGATATGAGTTGTGCGGCATTTTGTCGCACTTATTCAATTAGGTATTTAGAAAGTAAAACGCCAGCCCTTGGCTGGCGTCAAAATACAAGCTTGAAGCTTATTTAAGCTTTTGGCCCTGCATTTTTTATATCGTCTGATACGTCATACTTAGCAAAGTTTTCAGTGAAGTCAGCGGCAAGTTTTGCTGCATATTCATTGTACTTAGCTTTATCTTCCCACGTATTTATAGGATTAAGTAAGTTAGTATCTACACCTGGAACTGCTACCGGTACATCTAGGTTTAAAACATCAATGTGCTGAGTTTCAACACCGGCTAATTTACCAGATACGATTGCATCAACTACTGCGCGAGTAGTCGGAATATCAAAGCGCTTACCTGTGCCGTAAGGGCCGCCAGTCCAACCTGTATTCACAAGGTATACTTTAGCGCCAAACTCGCGTACGCGCTTCATAAGAAGCTCAGCGTAAACACCTGCAGGACGTGGGAAGAATGGCGCACCAAAGCAGGTTGAAAACGTTGATTCAATATCGCTAGTAGAGCCAATCTCAGTTGAGCCAACTTTAGCTGTGTATCCACTTAAAAAGTGAAAAGCAGCAGCTTCTTCGCTAAGAACAGATACCGGTGGTAATACACCGCTTACATCACAAGTTAAAAATACAACAGCTTTTGGTTCGCCTGCGCGGTTTTCAACTTTACGTTTTTCAACATGCTCAAGTGGATATGCTGCACGGCTATTTTGAGTAAGGCTAGTATCGTTAAAATCTGGAACGCCTTTTTCATCTAGCACTACATTCTCTAAAATAGTACCAAAGCGAATTGCATTCCAAATTACAGGTTCATTCTTTTGTGACAGGTCGATACATTTAGCATAGCAACCGCCTTCAATATTAAACACGCTTCCAGGTGCCCAACCGTGTTCGTCATCACCAATTAAAAAGCGAGTAGGATCTGCTGAAAGAGTTGTTTTGCCCGTACCAGATAAACCGAAGAATAATGCTGTATCGCCTGCTTCACCAACGTTAGCAGAACAGTGCATTGGTAATACACCTTTTGCTGGTAGTAGGAAGTTTTGTACAGAAAACATCGATTTTTTCATTTCACCGGCGTAGCGCATACCTGCTAGTAATACTTTACGCTGTGCAAAGTTAATAATAACGGTGCCATCGCTATTTGTGCCATCACGTTCCGGCTCGCATACAAACGAAGGAACGTTCATTACTTGCCATTGTGGTAAGTTTGAGGCGTTATAGTTTTGTGGTTCGATAAACATGTTTTTGGCAAAAATATGGTGCCACGCTGTTTCTGTAGTTACGACTACAGGTAGATAATGCTCAGGGTCAGCGCCGACTTCTAGGTGAGAGGTGAAGTGGTCATTACTTTGAACATGTGCTTCTACGCGAGCCCATAATGCGTCAAATTTTTCTGCATCAAATGGACGGTTAACGTTGCCCCATTGAATGTCATCTTGAGTTGTCGCTTCTTGAACAATAAAACGATCTTTTGGTGAACGGCCAGTTCGTTTTCCTGTAATTGCAACAAAAGCACCATTTGCGGCTAAAGTACCTTCGCCACGGCGGATCGCATGCTCGACAAGTTCAGCTGCGGTTAAATCGACAAAACGTGTAGCGCCTGTAGTCATGTTTATACCTAACTATAATGTGTGAGAGTTTGAACGGATAGCTCTGGGGTTATCAGTGCCCTTAAGCTGAAATTATAGTAACAGAAGGTTTTGAGATATTCGAGCCCGTAAAGCCTCTAAAAAGACATATATTTAAGAAAAAACATGAATAATTTCAATGATACCGGTGTCATGAAATTAGCAGAAAAGATGACACCGGTATCATCTTTTTATAATATAAAACCGCATATTATGCGGCTTTAATTACTATATATAGATGAAGCTGAATATTTAGTTGAAAATGCTTTTTATGTCTTGTTCGTTAAAAACATACTCTTTTAAACAGTAATGACAGTTAATGTTAACAGTCCCTTTCTCAGCTACATCTTTGAGTAGTTCTTCTTGTCCAATATTAACAAGTGCAGTAATTGTTTTATCACGACTACAACCACATTTGAATTTAATAGCTTGAGGTTCAAATACGCGAGGATTATCTTCGTGATAAAGACGTGTAAGAACAGTGTTCGCATCTAAGTGTAACAACTCTTCATTTTTAATCGTGTTACTTAATGCTTCTAGGTGTGCAAAGTCTTCAATTGATTTTTGTTTATCAACTGGAAGCACTTGTAAAAATAGACCACATGCTTTTGCGCTACCTTCAGTAGTGTCAGTTGCAAACCAAAGACGTGTTTTTAGCTGCTCAGATTGCTCAAAGTAACTTTCGATACATTCACTAAGAGTATCATGCTCTAGCGGCACTATACCCTGGTAGCGCTCACCTTTTTCAGGGGTAATAGTGATTACCATATAGCCTTGGCCAATAAGCTCTTTTACAGTTGTGCCCGTAATTTCGCTTTGCAGGCGTGCAATGCCACGCATATTTTGTTTGTCATCACCATTTATAACAGCATATTTAACTGGGCCATCACCTTGAAGCTGTACAGCAATTTCACCTTCAAACTTTAAGGTGGCAGTAAGTAAACAGGTTGCAACGAGTAACTCACCAAGTAATGCTTTAACAGGGTCTGGGTAATTATGGTCGGCAATCATTTCATTATAAGCACTCTCGATTTGTACGAGTTCGCCACGAACATCTAGTTCGTTGAATAAATAACGGTGAAGTAAATCTTGTTGCATGAGCGGCTATACCTAACTTGATTTCATTTTTAAAAGTTCGCGTCTTTGCTTTTTATCCGGTTTTTTATCCGGATGGGGGGCAAAAAAGCTGTTATTTTTGCGTGCGATGCTGTTCTCTTCGCGTTTAGCAATACTGGCATCAGATTCTTGATACATGGTCTGTGCAATGGGGGCGCTTTGGCGTTTTTCAAACACTGAGAGTATGGTTATCAGCTTTTCATCTACTCCTTGTGCAAGTTTTATGTTTGCGCCAACTTCTACTATTTTACTCGCTTTTGTACGTTGTCCATTATAATGCACTTTGCCGCCTTGTACCATTTCACGTGCAATAGCACGAGTTTTATAAAATCGCGCAGCCCACAACCATTTATCTAATCGAACTTTTAACCCATCCGCATGGTCTGGGTTGGTATTAGCGTTACTTTTTTTACTCATAAGGCATTTCCCCACGTTTTATAGCTTAAAATTTATCATGAAATCATCGTAGGATGAAGGTATTACAATAGCCGTTTACTTTTTATACGGTTATGTAAAGTTAATTTAATCTGTTTACAAAGTTTAATATTAGTGTGCTTGTTGAAAGAAAAATGAAAGGGTACTATGGGTACGCGCTAACGCAGTAAATTAAAATAAGAACACTATTTATGGAACAGCAAATCCAACAACTAAAACAATTTTTAACTCGTTTACCGCATGCTAAGTTAAGTGCATTAGTGACACTCTTAGTTGTTGTTTATCTTGCATTTTTATTATCAAAACTAGTTTGGCTTTTATGGCCAAAACCACCGATAACTCTGCTTACCCCTAGCCATCATGCTAATCAGACATCTGGTGCGAGTAATAACTCTGCGAAGCATATTGTTGAGCAATTCTTATTTGGTAAAAAAACTGTAACAAACAACAATAATACTGCAAAGCAATCGCAGGTTATAAACAACGCGCCAGAAACACGCCTAAGTATAAATTTAACCGGTATTGTAGCGGTTAATAACGATGATAAAGCAGGCATCGCAATTATTGAATCACAAGGTAAGCAAGTAAGCTATCTTGTTGAAGAAGTTGTATTAGGCACGCGTGCTGAAGTAGCACAAATATTACCAGATCGCGTTATTTTGAATGTTAATGGGCGTTTTGAGACATTGATGCTTGATGGGCTCGATTTTAATAAAACGGTATCTATGCCAGTACTCGCTGCCCGTGATGATGCTGAAATGGGTCCGCAAAAAGTAGAGCCAAGTGAACTACAAATAGATGCTACTGCAGATCCAGACGTTAAAGAAGCAATTATAGAAACACGTGAAGAACTGCTCGAAGAGCCAGGCAAATTATTTGACTATATACGTGTTTCACAAGCCATGAATGATGGCGAACTAATCGGATATCGTTTAAGTCCAGGTAAAGAGCCTGAACTATTTAAACAAATGGGATTAAAAAATAACGATTTGGCTATTTCTATAAATGGCTATCAATTAACAGATTTAAAACAGGCTATGTCAGCTATCAACGAGCTGCGTAATAGTACAGATGCCAATATCACTATAGAACGTGATGGTGAACAAATCGATGTGCAATTTAGTCTGCAATAATTTAGCTTTGGAGTTTTAATATAATGGTTCAGGTGCTACACCTCAAAAAAATTAAAAAAGGGTTAGCTAAGTACGCAGCACTTTTTTTGGCGGCAAGTATTTCTTTGTCTGTTTCTGCTGTTGAATATGCTGCTAACTTTAAAGGAACTGATATCAACGAGTTTATTAATATTGTTGGTAAAAACCTTAATAAAACAGTGATTATTGACCCTAACGTGCGCGGCAAAGTAAATGTTCGCAGCTATGAGTTAATGGACGAAGCACTTTATTATCAGTTCTTCTTAAATGTATTGGAAGTTTATGGCTACTCAGCTGTTGAAATGGACAATGGCATAATTAAGATAGAAAAAAGTTCAGACGCCAAAAAATCAAATGTACCACTTATTGACGAAGGTAGTGAAGCTAGCGGCGACATGATGATTACACGTGTTGTACGTGTTAAAAATGTAAGTGTACAAGAGCTTGGCCCTTTGGTTCGTCAATTTAGCGATCAAAAAGATGGTGGCCACGTTGCCAACTTTAATGCGGCTAACGTTATGATGCTAACGGGTCATGCAGCATCGGTTAATCGCTTAGTTGAGATCATTCGCTCTGTTGATCAGGCGGGTGACAAGCGTGTAGACATCGTTAAGCTTAAATATGCGACGGCAGATGATGTTGTCTCTGTGGTAGATAATATTTATAAAGACAGCGGTAAAGGCAGTGTACCTGAATTCTTAATTCCAAAAGTTGTGGCTGATGGCCGAACTAATAGCGTTATTGTAAGTGGTGAAGGCCAAGCACGTACACGTGCTATTGAGCTCATTAAGCGCTTAGATGGTGAGCTAGAAAGCCAAGGTAACACCAAGGTGTTTTACTTAAATTATGCTAAAGCTGAAGATTTGGTCAAAGTATTGCAGGGTGTTAGTAAGTCCCTTGTTGAAGATGCACAAGGCGGTACTACTAAAACTCGTAGCAGAAGCAATAATGAAAGCAGTATAGAGTCTCACCCTGACTCAAACTCATTAATTATTACCGCACAGCCAGACACAATGCGATCACTTGAATCTGTAATTGAACGCCTTGATATTCGCCGTGCCCAAGTATTAGTTGAAGCCATTATTATTGAAGTAATGGAAGGCGACGGGGTTAACTTAGGGCTGCAATGGATTTCTGAGCAAGGCGGTATGCTGCAGTTTAACAACGGCACTACGGTTCCCGTGGGCTCGTTAGCTGTTGCTGCAGAGCAAGCACAAGATGTAACTGTTACTAAAAATATAATAGGAACAGAATCTGGTACTGTAACGCCATATACGGAAACAACAGAAGGTGATTATGGTCCATTAGCCTCCTTACTTAGTGGCATTAATGGTTTAGCGCTGGGCGTTGTTAAAAATGATTGGGGCGCAATTATTCAGGCTGTTGCCACTGATACAAATTCAAATATATTGGCTACCCCTTCTATTACTACAATGGATAACGAAGAAGCTTCTATTTTAGTGGGTCAAGAAGTACCTATAATTACAGGCTCACAAACGGGTAGTAACAATGCTAACCCATTCCAAACGGTTGAGCGTCAAGAAGTCGGTATTAAACTGATAGTTACGCCACAGATTAACGATGGCTCTGCAGTACAGCTCACAATTGAACAAGAGGTTTCAA
The DNA here is from genome assembly GCF_011378805.1 of Pseudoalteromonas sp. Z9A6. Classification (NCBI taxonomy): domain Bacteria; kingdom Pseudomonadati; phylum Pseudomonadota; class Gammaproteobacteria; order Alteromonadales; family Pseudoalteromonadaceae; genus Pseudoalteromonas; species Pseudoalteromonas sp. Z9A6. The sequence continues at coordinate 18,432 of NZ_WTKZ01000056.1, read as the reverse complement.
GTGTAAGTGGTGCAACTGCTGTTGATATTTCAGTTAATAAACGTGCAATCAAAACAACGGTTATGGCCGATGATGGCGGTATGGTTGTACTGGGTGGCTTAATTGACGAAGACGTACAAGAAAGTGTTTCTAAGGTGCCGTTATTAGGCGATATTCCTATTTTAGGTCATTTGTTTAGATCAACAAACACAACACGCCGTAAGCGTAATCTTATTGTGTTTATTCGACCAACCATTATTCGTGATGGTGTGAGCATGAATAAGTTAAGCTTTAATAAATATAACTTTATTCGTGGTGAGCAGTTTAAACAAAAAGAAGACGGTATTGAGTTAATGCCAATGACTGATACGCCTATTTTACCTGAGTGGAATGACGAATTAGTACTTCCACCTACGTATGAAGAGTCTCTACGTAAACAAAATGCACAAGAGCGTAAAGATGACTAATGCGATTCAAGAGATAAACCAAGATGTGGTTCATCCTCAAACGCATAATCAGGATGAGCTATTAACGAGTGATGTATTAGTTGAGTTACCAGCAAAGCGTTTGCCGTTTTCGTATGCAAAACGTGCAGGTGTGTTACTTGGCAAAAATAAAGATCACCGTATAGTTTACTACCGTGGTGAGCTAGATGTGGAAGTACTATTAGAAGTACGTCGTATCGCAGGGCATGGTTTTACACTTGAGCAATTGGCTGATGATAAGTTTGAGCTATTGCTTGAAGCGTCATACCAACGTGATAGCTCTGAAACACAACAAATGATGGAAGATATTGGCAACGAGGTTGATTTATTCTCGCTTGCTGATGAGCTCCCGCAAACGGAAGATTTACTTGCTGGTGACGATGATGCGCCAATCATCAAGCTTATTAATGCCATGCTAAGTGAAGCGATTAAAGAAGGGGCTTCTGATATTCATATCGAAACCTTCGAGCAAGAGCTTGTTATTCGCTTTAGGGTCGATGGCGTGCTTAAAGAAGTACTTAAGCCTAATCGTAAACTTGCATCGTTACTTGTATCTCGTATTAAAGTAATGGCTAAGCTTGATATAGCCGAAAAACGTATTCCACAAGATGGTCGTATTAGTTTACGTATTGCTGGGCGTGCAGTTGATGTGCGTGTATCTACAATGCCATCGAGCTTTGGTGAGCGCGTAGTACTGCGTTTACTTGACAAGAACAACGCGCGCTTAAACCTTGAAGATTTAGGTATGACCGCAGAAAATCGCGCTTTGTTTTCAGATTTAATTAGTAAACCCCACGGCATTATTTTGGTAACAGGGCCAACGGGTTCTGGTAAAAGTACCACTTTATACGCTGGTATGAGCCAAATTAACTCACGCGATCGTAATATTCTTACCGTTGAAGATCCGATAGAGTACGAAATTCCAGGCATTGGGCAAACACAAGTTAATGCAAAAGTTGATATGACATTTGCACGTGGTTTACGTGCAATATTACGTCAAGATCCTGATGTAGTAATGATGGGTGAAATACGCGACCTTGAAACTGCGCAAATTGGTGTTCAAGCGTCACTTACCGGTCACCTTGTTATGTCTACTTTGCATACAAATACCGCATCGGGTGCAATTACACGTATGGAAGATATGGGTGTTGAACCCTTTTTACTTTCATCGTCGTTACTCGGTGTGTTATCGCAACGCTTAGTACGTACGTTATGTAATACCTGTAAAGAAGGTCACACGGCTGATGAGCATGAATGCCAGCTGTTAGGGGTTCCTTTTGAAAGCCAACCGACAATCTATCGAGCGGTGGGGTGTGAAGAGTGTAACTTTAATGGTTACCGTGGTCGTACAGGTATTCATGAGTTACTTGTAGTTGATGAAACCATACGCGAAATGATTCACAACGGTAAAGGCGAGCAAAGCGTAGAAAAATACATTCGTAAGCGCAGCCCAAGTATTCGCCAAGATGGGTGTAGCCGTGTACTGGCAGGCAAAACAACGCTTGAAGAAGTATTGCGTGTTACCCGTGAGGAAGGTTAACTATGGCGGCGTTTGAATATCGTGCCTTAGATGGCCGAGGTAAAGAAAAAAAAGGCATTTTAGAAGCCGATACAGCTAAACAAATCCGCCAAACTTTACGTGATCAAAAACTAACGCCGCTTGAAGTTGTTCCTGCGGCGCAAAGTGATAAACAGGTCAAAGGCGAAAAAGCCCCTTTACTCGGTGGCTTTTTTAAGCCGACAATTTCAACCTCAGACCTAGCATTAATTACAAGGCAATTAGCAACACTTATTCAATCGGCACTTCCTGTTGAAGGCGCTGTTATGGCGGTTGCTGAGCAATGCGAAAAGCCGCGTTTAAAGCGGATGCTTATGTCGGTACGCTCAAAAGTAGTTGAAGGTTACACCCTTGCCGATGGTCTTAGTGAGTTTCCTCATGTTTTTGACGATTTATATCGTGCAATGGTAGCCGCAGGCGAAAAGTCGGGTCACCTTGACCAAGTACTTAATCGTTTAGCCGACTATACCGAGCAGCGCCAACATATGCGTAGCCAAATAACTCAGGCTATGGTTTACCCTATTATATTAGTGGTATTTGCAATTGGTATTGTGTCGGTATTACTGGGTACCGTAGTACCAAAAATATTAAAAACGTTTGAAAAAACGAAACAAGTACTTCCTTGGACAACCGAATGGGTTATGGCAGGCAGCCATTTTGTGCAAAATTATTGGTTTATTAGTTTAATAGCTATTACAGCTATAGCCATTGGTATTAAGCATGCACTTAAGCAGCCTAAAATACGTTTTTGGTGGGATGACCGAGTGCTACATATGCCAGGTATAGGTAAAGTGGCTCGTGGTATTAACACCGCACGTTTTGCGCGTACTTTAAGTATTTTATCGTCAAGCTCGGTACCATTACTTGAAGGAATGCGTATTTCGGGTGGCGTATTAATTAACGAAAAAATTAAAAAAGCGGTTGCAGATGCATCCGATAGAGTGAGTGAGGGTGCAAGCTTAAGAGCTGCACTTCAGCAAACTAAGTTGTTTCCACCAATGATGCTGCATATGATAGCAAGTGGTGAAAAATCAGGTGAACTAGAGCAAATGTTAGAGCGTGCTGCAAATAACCAAGATCGCGAATTTGAGAGCATGGTTAATGTATCGCTTAAACTACTAGAGCCTGCGATGATCGCCTCAATGGCGGTTATTGTATTATTTATAGTAATGGCAATATTGCAGCCAATAATGGCGATGAATAAAGCTGTTGGACTTTAAGTTAGAATAAATTTTTAAATATATTAGTGGTTTTACCTAAACCATTTTTACTTAATGTTTTTAGAATAATGAGGTAATTACGTGAATAAACAATCAGGTTTTTCTTTACTAGAAGTGATGGTGGTACTGGTTATCATCGGGATGATTATGTCAATTGTTGCACCTAACATTATGGGTCAGCAAGAAGAGGCTGCTATTGATAAAGCACATCTAGATATCCAGCAATTAGAAGATGCAATGAGCTTATACAAGCTTAAAAATAAGAGCTACCCAAGCACAGAGCAAGGTCTTGAAGCGCTAGTTACCCAAACAAGCATTGAACCGGTTCCAAAACGTTTCCCTGATGGTGGCTTTATTAATGAATTACCAGAAGATCCTTGGGGTAATACTTATCAGTTAATTAGCCCAGGTGAAATTGGCAAGTTTGATATTTTTTCTATGGGCCCAGACGGTGAAGCAGGTACTGATGACGATATCGGTAACTGGGACGAAGAAAAACAATAATGCCTAGGTACACCGTTCTGTATGAACATGTTAATGCTAGAGGCTTGCTATGAAAGCAAGCCTTATGCAGCGCCATGCAAAAAGCAGAGGCTTTAGTTTAATAGAAATTTTAGTGGTATTAGTGATCATCGCTTTTGCCACCAAAATGGTGGTATATAGCTTAGAAGGCGGTGCTGAGGAGGAGTTAGATACTCAAGCACTAAGGCTGCATACCACCATTAATATGGCATCGGAATTTGCCATTTTAAACCAAGTTGAATTGGGCTTATTAGTAGAAGAAAATACATTAGAGTATTTAGTTTTCGATGGTGAAAAGTGGATTACTTTTGACCGTGAAGATCTTTTTAAACCAATAGAATTAGACGAAAGATTAAAGCTCACTCTTAACTTAGAAGATTTAGCGTGGGCGCAAGATAACCTCTTAGAGCAATCTAACTGGCGCGAGCTTATGAGTGGCGGCGATGAAGACAGCTTGCTTGAGCTAAAAAAGTTAAAAATCCCACAAGTACTTATTTTATCATCAGGTGAGGTAAGCGCGTTTCAACTTATATTAGAGTTAAAAGAGCAAAGCGAGCCTGTGTATTACATTGAAGGTGAATTTACTGCACCAGTAAACTTTCGCCGAGAGCCAGAATAATGAAGCGCACTAAAGGGTTTACCTTATTAGAGGTGTTAGTGGCATTAAGTATTTGTGCCATGGCGGGTATAGCTGCAATGCAAGCAACAAGCGAGCATATACACCATTTAACGACTATTGAAGAGCAAACCTATGCATCTTGGGTCGCCGAAAACGTTATTATTGAACAGCGTACTAAAGGCGAACAATGGCAAGGTAAAAATAACCTTAAAGGCAGCGAAGTAATGGGCGGTGTTGAATGGTTTTGGCAGCAAGAAGTTACAGCGACTGCTGACAAAAGCTTTGTAAAACTAACCATAAATGTTTTTACGGATGAAAAATATGAGCATTCAGCATATGAGTTATCAACGTATTTAAATAAAGGCAAAAAGTAAGTGAAGCAGCGCGGGTTTACATTACTTGAAGTTATGGTTGCACTGGGTATTTTAGCTTTTGTTATTATTGCTACGCATCAAATACTCGAGACGACAACAAGAGCAAAAGATGCCTCCGATGAAAAGATTGCTGAGCTAAATGGATTGCAAACAACATTTAGATTAATGGATCAAGATTTTAGCCAAATGACCAAACGCGCAGTTCGCAATGAGTCGGGTGATGTTCAAGAACAATATTTACTTGCTGGTCGTTACGTTTTAGAAAGCCAATACGATGGTATCGCGTTTGTACGAGATGGCTGGATAAATCCAATTAACTTATTGCCACGTTCAGAACTACAAGCTGTTGGTTATAGAGTGATTGACGATAACCTTGAGCGTGTTTATCGGGTTTATGTTGATCAGCTTGATAATATGGAGCCGCGAGTTCAACGTGTGCTAGAAAATATTGAAGAACTTAAGTTTGAGTTTTTAGATGATAAAAACGAATGGCAAGAACAGTGGGAAATTAAAGCCCTCCCTAAAGCGGTTGCTGTTACGTTGCAACAAATAGAAGCAGAGCCAATTCGTCGTGTATTTTTAGTTCCTGGGCAAGGCAAAGTTGTTGCTACACAAACTACGGATGTGAATAATGGTTAAGCAGCAATCATCGCGCGGCGCAGCACTTGTTATTGTTTTGTTTATTGTGGCATTAGCGGCTATTTTAGCAGTAGAAATGAGTGCTAATTTAATGGTTCAAGTGCAAAAAAGTACAAACTTGCAAGGTCACCAACAAGCTAAATGGTACGCCTACGGTGCAGAAGAGCTTGCTATTAAAGGGCTAATACAAAGTAAAAAAGATGATGCCGATAAAACAACACTCGATCAAGTGTGGGCAACTCAAGGAGATGCTTCATACCCTGTTGATAACGGCACGTTAAGTGGCAAAATTACAGATTTACAAGCATGTTTAAATTTAAATGCGTTAGCCATAGCGCCAGAAGAAAATAGCGCAAGTAAAACAAACCCTGCACATAAAGCACTCTTTGCATTACTTGAAAACATTGAAGATTTACCTGCTGACGAATCAGAAGAGACGATGGCAGATAGTGTGTTTGATTGGCTTGATGAGAACAGTATTACGTATCGCTCAGGTGCAGAAGAAGACGAGTACTTATCACGAGATTTTCCGTATATGACAGCCAATAGTTTATTTGCATCAACATCGGAGCTGCGTTTAGTTAAGGGCTTTAACCCATTAGTGATGGAAAAAGTATTGCCATATGTATGTGTAATACCAGGCAGTACGCTTTTATCTATTAACGTAAATACATTATTGCCAGAGCAAGCGCTCATACTCAGTGCCTTGATAGAAAGCTTAAGCTTATCTGGCGCAGAAGCGGTGTTAGGCGCAAGACAGCAAACTGGCTTTGACACCATCGATGAATTTTTTGAACAGGTGAAGCAGCAAGGCGGTACTAATACTGACTCAATAAAAAGTCTATTTAGTATTAAAAGCGAATATTTTAAATTACAAACGCAGGCAAACTTTGTCGACCTGCGTTTTTCGATGACCACATTACTGCACGCTAAAGACGGCGACGTAACGATACTGGCGCGAAAATTTGGAGGCGTACAGTGACAGAAATACTGTTGATCCGCACGGGTCAAACCGAACAAGAATTACTTAACTGGTTAATTTACTCACCACAAGAACAAGAAATAATAGCCAGTGGCGAGTTACCAAATGCAGAGCATTTAAGTGAGCTAAGCGAAAAAGCACTTACCCGAGAAGTTGTCGTGTTATTACCCAGTGACCAAGTGCAATTAAAAACGGTCGCTTTGCCAACAAAATGGAATCGCAAGCTTGAGCAAGCATTGCCATACATGCTTGAAGAAGATATAGCATGTGACGTAGATGAACTGTTTATAGCAGTAGCGCAGCCGACAATGCTTGGTGAGCAACATGCAATTCGTGTAGCAATGACAGACCGTGAATGGTTTGAACAATGGCTCGCATTATTTGCTGAGCATAATCTATCAGTATACAGAATATTACCCGATGCTTTGTTGTTACCGCTTGCAGATGATGGTGCCGTAACTGCTATTGAGCTCAACAACCAATGGTTGTTTAAGCAAGGGCAATGGCATATTAGTGCGGTTGAATCTAGTTGGTTGAATGGCTATTTAACAGCCATGGGTAACCCCGACATTAAACATTTTAGTCCTGCTAATCAGTTTCCTGAAAGCGTTAACTTACAAGCCCAAACAAGCGATTACGACTTACCTTTAGCATTATTTGCAAAACAGTTAGATAGCGTTAATTTTAACTTACGCCAAGGTATGTATCAGCTTAAAAAACAAAGCGCTTTGTGGTGGGGTTACTGGAAAGGTGCCGCAATTATAGCAAGTGTTGCATTGGTTTCTACAATTACAATAAAAGCTATTGAGTTACACCAACTTAATACACAAGTAGAAGTAGCTAAAGCTCAAGTAGTCGACAGATATCAAAAAGCATTTCCGGGAACTAAAGTTCGCCCTAATCTAATTAAAAGCCAAATTAAAGGCGCGTTAGATAAAATACAAGGCTCAAGTGAATCCGGCTTTTTAGACTTAACGGCTAATTTGGTTGATGTATTTTCGCAAGTCAGCGAATTTACACCTGAAACACTTCGTTATGACAAACGTCGTAATGAGCTGCGCATTCGTGCACGGGCTAAAGACTTCCAAACTTTTGGTAAAGTAAAAATCATACTTGAAAAGCAAGGTTTAACTGTTGAGCAAGGGTCTTTAAATAATGACGGTGATTATGTCGTAGGCGAAATTAAACTGCGAGGTGCAGTATGAAAAAGCAGTTAATGAAACAGTGGCGTTCGCTTAAAGAGCAAGAACAACAATTGGTAATGGTCGCTGGTGGCGTGTTTATTATCTTTGTTTTAGTAATGGGGATATTTAGGCCATTAAATAACGCGATAGAAAAAGCACAGCAATCTCAAATTAAACAACAAGAGCTATTAGCTTGGGTTGATGACAGTATTGTTAAGCTAAAGGCTGCAGGCAACACCAGTGTTGCTAGCAATACAAACTTAAGCCAAGTGGTAAACTCTACTCGTGGACGCTATAAAATCAATATTAGTAAAATGCAGCCCAGTAGTGATTCACTTCGTTTGACGCTTGACTCAGTAGAGTTTAATCAGTTAATAGAATGGCTAGATGAGCTAGTAAATCAGCATGGTTTAAAAATTGAAAATTTAGATTTAAGTCGCGATGATAAATCAGGCTATGTGCGCGTAAGCCGTTTAGTATTAGAGAATTAATTAATGAAAAAAATAATAACGTTATCGGCTGTCTTTTTAATTAGTTTTATTGTGTTTTGTATTATTAAATTACCAGCACATATTGCACTAGATATAGCAAAACCGTACTTTCCAAAGCAATTAGAAGTAGGCCAAACTGTAGGCACTGTTTGGCAAGGTCAAATGATGCAAGTTCGTTTTGATGGTGAACAGTTAAATAATGTGCGTTGGGATATTGCAGGCTGGAAATTATTTACAGGCAAACTAAATGCGAACATAAAATTTGGTAATCCACGAGAACGCAGTGATATTTCGGGTTACGCAGATGTAAGTTATGGGTTTTTTAATAAAAAAGTAATAGTGACTGATGCCCTAGTACGCTCCACTGTAGAGCGTGCAATGCAGCGTGTGCAACTTCCTCTGCCTGTTACCGCTAAAGGGCGTGTGATTTTAGAGCTTGATGAATACAGCTCAGGCGCACCTTATTGTGATTCACTAAAAGGTGAAATAGCGAGCCCTGATATTGATGTTCAAGGTTTAAATGGATGGTTTAATATTGGACCTCTAGCTGGTAAGTTAAGCTGTAAGTCGGGTGATGTTGCTATATTAATTGACCCAGATAATACGCTTGGCCTTGAGGCAGATGCTACACTTAAAGCTAATTTCGACTTTAGAGTGGCAGGTTATGTAAAACCAGATGCCAACTTACCTAAAGATGTACATGATGCGGTTAAGTTTTTAGGCCGACCAGATAACCAAGGTCGCTACCCGCTCAACTTTTAATGTTTTAATATAAAGAGTTTTAATGCAAATACCCCAATTTACTGAGTTGCACGCAAAGCAGCTCAGCTCATTTTTAAATACCCAATCTCAAGCAATGACCCTTGTACAAAGCCAAGGCTATTTATTTGGTGTAATTTGTTCGCCCAACCCATTAGATGTACATGAGTGGCTTGAGCAGATATTGCCAAACACAGCTGATGATTTAGATGAAGAAATGCTTTTTTTGTTTATGGCGCTTTATCACAAAATTAGTGAGCAGGTGTTCGAAACTGGATATAAATTACCAGACACATTTGATGCGGAATTTTGTAAGTCGTGGAGTAAAGGCTTCTTAGTTGCAACGAAAGCTTATGCAGAACCTTTGTTAAATGCACCGCAATTAGACGTTGATTTTAAACAAGCACTAGAAAGTGCGTTAAGCACACTAAGCTTTTTTGCACTCGACCAGCTAGCAATAGCTCAGATTGCCAAACAAAATAACATGACAATAGAAGCTTTGTGTCAGTATCAGTATGAATCTATGGGTGACTTTGCATTAGGGTTTGCTGAACTAATTGAAGTGGTCGCAATTAATAGCGGCTTGATAACCGACGAGAGTTGGGAAGAGTAATTATTAATACTAGGCGCTTAGTTTAATCTAAGTGCCTAGCTCTAATATAATATCCGTACAGCCTTGTTTGCACTTTACTATGCCTTTACCAGGCTCGCTGGTGGCTAAATCAAGTGTTAAAACCCCATTACACTTCTCACACTCTAATGTTTTGCCTTGCGCTAATTGCTTGAGCATATTGCGCTGCTTATGAAATGAGTCGCTTGCTTTTTTATTTAATCCTGAAAAATCCACTACTTTGCTCGCTTTTGTTCTAATGCTTCAGTCACTATTTTACATACCGTATTTAAACGGTCGTCATAAAAATAAAGGTTTAAGTCACGCTCACGACAATAGCGTAGGTGAAATAACTGAACAGAGTCATCTGTTGTAAACGTTTTTTCTACATACTCACCTTCAGATTCAGATAGTTTAAGTTGACTGCTGATCCTATTTTTAGCCATATTTGCAGCTGGGCTTCTATTGACCTTGCTTGCATCACTTAAAAAGCCGATGCCTTCACCTAGTAACCTTTCGCGAGGTTCTTTTATAAGTGGGTGATCGATTGTAAAAAAGGCAAGGATCACAACTACCAAAATAATAAATTTTTTCATGGATACGTAAACCTTGATCTAAGTAGGGTTGAATTACCATGCAGTGTAATAAACTGCATTTTAAAAGCAAGTAACTGGGATGAATAAATTATTAGTAATCTATACCAGTAATTTTAACCAACATTGTTATAATGGTTAACAGCAGTCAGATATTTCTGAAATATCTGAAAGTATTCGAGAAGGCAATTTATTAAAGTAAATATGCCTAGCAAGTAACTTGCTAGCTTTAAGTATAGAGTGCTTGAGTATTGCTGGATTTTTATTTCCAAGCGGCGTTGAGGAACTTCGATGGACAAGCAAATTAAAGTAAAGAATATCCCTGTAGAGGTGAAAATCCAAAAACCGGATTTAAGCCGTCAAGATGATAGGTTCAATCCCCGAAATCGTATTTATGTGCGTGCTGTAAAAGGCCTACATCAATTACTTAGACAGCGCATTGGCTTCTTAGGCCTGCTTGCGTTTATGTTACTACCTTGGATTAATTTTAATGGCCAGCAAGCTGTGCTGTTTGATCTAATTGGTCAAAAATACAATATTTTTGGTTTAACGCTATGGCCTCAAGATTTTACTATATTAGCGTTTATCTTTATGTTGGCAGCATTTGCGTTGTTTTTAGTGACTACCTTCTATGGACGGGTGTGGTGTGGCTACACATGTCCGCAAACTGTTTGGACTTTTATTTTTATTTGGTTCGAAGAAAAGCTTGAAGGCACGGCTAATCAACGTAAAAAACTCGATCAACGACCCATGAATTTTGATAAGTTTTGGCGTAAGACGGCAAAGCATACTAGTTGGGTATTGTTTTCGTTGTATACCGCAATTTCTTTTGTTGGTTATTTTACGCCAATAAGGGAGTTACTCCCTGACTTTGTAACGTTTGATATAGGCGGTTATGCACTAGTCAGCATTATTTTCTTTGCTGCGTGTACCTATGGTAATGCCGGTTGGATGCGAGAAATTATGTGTTTACACATTTGCCCTTACTCTCGTTTTCAATCAGCTATGTTTGATAAAGACACATACACAGTAACGTACGACGAAAGCCGAGGTGAAAGCCGTGGTCCTCGTTCACGTAAAGTAGACCATAAAGATTTAGAGTTAGGCGACTGTATAGACTGTAACTTGTGCGTTCAAGTGTGCCCAACAGGTATTGATATTAGAAATGGGCTACAAGCTGAGTGTATCAACTGTGGTGCATGTATTGATGCGTGTGATGGCGTAATGGATAAAATGGAATATCCGCGTGGGCTTATTTCATATACGACTGAGCGAAATCTCGAAACCCCAGAAAATAAAACGAATCCACTGCGAGCTAAAATTATTGGTTACACGGTCATACTTGTTGTGCTTACGGGAGCGCTTGTCGCTAATATAGCACTGCGTAAAACAATGGACTTTGATATTATTCGTGACCGAAACCAATTATATCGTGTCGATTTTGATGGTTTAGTAGAGAACACCTATACATTAAAGGTAATTAATAAAGCGCAGTACGAGCAAACCTTTAATATTAAAGTACAAGGGTTAGATAACTTTAAGTATATTGGTAAGCAGTCATTTACTGTGCAGGCAGGGGAATCTCATAACGTACCATTGTCACTTGTAATGGACCCTTATGATTTGAAGGCGCCGATGACTGAGTTTAACTTTGTGCTTTCACCGGTAGATGAGCCGGATGAGACAATATCGCAGTCGAGTAACTTTTTTAAAGCGCGATAATCGCAACTTACCTTAATTAGCTAAGTTGATATAGCAATTAACAAAAGCGGGTATATAACCCGCTTTTATTTTATATAAGAAGAGTATGAGTAAATTTAGTTTTATTGACTTAACACCTGATCTAATACTCGATGCAATAGAAAGCGTAGGTGTGTACGCCGAATCTGGTTTATTAGCGCTCAATAGCTATGAAAACAGAGTGTACCAATTTAAAGCGGATGATGGCCTGCGTTACGTAGTGAAGTTTTATCGCCCAGAGCGCTGGAGTAAAGAGCAAATTCAAGAAGAGCATGACTTTGCATTTGAACTAGCGGATGCAGAAGTACCCGTTGTTGCCCCTATTTTATATAATGGACAAAGCTTATTTGAACACGAAGGGTATTTGTTTGTGTTGTTTCCAAGTGTAGGCGGGCGTTTATTTGAGGTTGATAATTTAGATCAGCTTGATGTAATGGGGCGATTGATTGGCCGTATGCACCAAGTAGCTAAAACAAAACCTTTTACTTACAGGCCAACAGTTACCTGCGAGGAGTATTTGCATACAGCCAAAGTTCATCTTCAAAAAAGTAACTTAGTGCCCATGGGAATAAATACTGCTTTTTATACTATTTTAGATTTAGTGATAGAGCAGGCGCAAAAACAGTATAAAGATGTGCAAAGTATTCGCTTACATGGTGACTGCCACGTTGGTAATATTTTATGGGCAGGTGATGCGCTAATGTTTGTTGATTTAGATGACAGCCGCCAAGGTCCTGCAATCCAAGATTTATGGATGATGCTCAGTGGCGATAGAGCGACGCAACTGTTACAGTTAGACACCCTTGTAAATGCGTATGAAGAGTTTTGTGATTTTGATCACTCTCAACTCAAATTAATTGAACCGCTGCGAGCAATGCGTATTATTCATTATATGGGATGGGTAGCTAAACGATGGAGTGATCCTGCTTTTGTGCGGAACTTTACATGGTTTGCTGATGACAAATACTGGGAGCAACAAATTTTAGCACTGAAAGAGCAACTTGCAGCATTGCAAGAAGCACCGTTAAAGTTATTGCCGTAATATTTTATTTAAAGACAAGTACAACGAGATACAAATGCTTAAAAAATTAAAACTGAGTTTATTGCTTTTATGTTTACCATTTGCAGCACTTGCTGCACAGTTTGAAGTTGATAATCAATACACTGTTATAGATGTAGACAAAAGCAAGTCACCGCAAGTAACTGAGTTTTTCTCATTTTACTGTCCACATTGCTTTAAGTTTGAAGCAGTAGCAAAAGCAATTGAAAAAGGCTTGCCAGAAGGCGCTGAGTTTATTAAAAACCACGTTAACTTTTTAGGTGGCGTGTCACCACAAGCACAAAGTAATTTAAGCTTTGCTTACTTAATTGGTAAGCAGCATGGTCAGGCGCAAAGTATTAGCGATCAAATTTTTAAAAGTATCCATGTTCAACGTGCACCATTAACTGAAATGAAAGACGTTAAAAAATTACTTGAAGTAAATGGTATTGATAGCGCAACATTTGATCAAGAGATTGCAAGCATGCCTGTTATTTCAGCTGAGCAAGCAATGCAAAACAAACAGAATAAATATTCAAAATTAGGCGCACTTACAGGTGTACCTACTTTTATTGTTAACGATAAATATAAAATAAACCTCAACACCATCAAAAATCAAAAAGAACTTGATGAGTTAGTAGCGTTTTTATTAGCACTATAAATTTCGGAGTATAATAATGATTAAATTAGTTAAAGCAGGTTTGCTTGCAATATTACTTCCTATGGCAGCAACAAGCTTTGCAGCAACGTATGAAGAAGGCGTGCATTACGACGTAGTTTCTGAGCGTGCAACTAAAAAGCCAGAGGTTAAAGAGTTCTTCTCATTTTACTGCCCTGCATGTAATAACATGGAAGCACTAATTGGTGAGTTTAAGCCTAAGCTTGATAAAAACGTTAAATTTAAAAAGAGCCATGTTGATTTTGTAGGTGTACGTGACCCAGAAAACCAACAGATGATGAGCCAAGCATTGGCGACAGCTGAAGTGCTTCCACAAAAAGATCAGATTATTTCTGCAATCTTTAATCATATCCATACAAAGCGCGCTAAATTTAATGAGCTTGCAGATGTAAAAGATATATTTGTAGCGCAGGGCGTTGATGGTGATAAGTTTGATAAGCTGTTTAAAAGCTTCTCGGTACGTACGCTGAGCTCTAAAATGAAACGCGATCAAGACTACTTTAAAGAAAAAGGCGCACTACGTGGCGTACCTACCTTTATTGTAAATGGTAAGTACAAATTAAACCTAGGTCGTGAGTCGGGTATTACTAAACCTGAAGACATTAGCAAATTAATAAATTACTTAGCTAACAAGTAACTTTAGCTAAAACAAAAAAAGCTCCTTAAGGAGCTTTTTTTATGGGTAACGTTTACTGAGCGTATTTATTTGCGCTGTAAGAAAACGCCCGACTCAATGTGATGCGTATAAGGGAACTGATCAAATATAGCAAAGCGCTTAACGTTATGCGTACGTGTTAAGTGATCAAGGTCACGCTCAAGGGTTTCAGGATTACACGATATATAAATTATGCTTTCGTAGTTAGCCACTAAGTCACACGTTAATTCATCCATGCCCGCGCGCGGTGGATCAACTAATATGGTTTGGCAGTCATAGCTTTTAAGGTCAATACCGTCTAAACGAGAGAAAGTACGCTCGCCATTCATTGCTTGGGTAAACTCTTCACTCGACATACGAATAATATCTAAGTTCTCTACATTATTTTTAGCAATGTTGTACTGAGCAGAGTGAACAGATGATTTTGATATTTCCGTCGCTAATACTTTATTAAAAGAACCCGCTAATGCAATTGAAAAGTTACCGTTACCGCAATACAGTTCTAGTAAATCATTTTTAAGTGGTTTACATAAATCTTGTGCCCACTCCAGCATATTAATATTTACTTTTGCATTAGGCTGAGTAAAGCTATTTTCTACTTGTTGATATATAAGCTCTTGGCCATTAACTGTTAAATGTTCAGTTACAAAGTCATCACCAAGTACTTCTTTTTGTTTGCGTGCACGGCCAATAAAATCAATTTTGTATTTACTGCTAAGCTTTTCTTTAAGTGCTTTAATTTCACTTAACCATTCATCATCCAGTGGTTTGTGATAAAGCAAGCTTACTAAAATTTCACCGCTTAGCGTTGATAGGTAATCGATTTGAAATAACTTACGGCGTAATATTTCACAAGGCTTAAGATTTTCAATCATCACCTGCATTATTTCACTTACTAGAGGCGCTGCTGGGTCAAATGTATCAACACGGATTTTTTCTTTTGTTTGTTGATCAAACATAATGTGAAACAGATCGTCACCGTCGTGCCATACTCTAAATTCAGCACGTTGGCGGTAGTTAGTTGGCTCTGAGCTAAATACTTCTAGTTGCTCCACACCAAAACGTTGAAACTGTGCACTAATACGCTGCTCTTTTTCACTTAACTGCGCTTGGTACTGTGTGGTATCTATTTTAATAACTGCCATTAACGCTACTACCTTATCTAAGATCTGTTTATCGGCGCTATTGTAGGGAGCGCTGCGTATTTGTCTAGTTTTGGCTAGCATTTATGCTGTTTTATTGAACATTGTACTTTAGTTTTTGTTGTTATAGCCGATAATAAACTACGCACGCTTAGGAGACGAATCATGAAAATAGGTAATTATGGCTTTACGCCAAACAACAACATCAATAAATTCAATAATAAAGCTGATATACAGCAACCTACAATTACGTCTCCTCAAGATAGCTATCAACAACGAGGCCGAGAGTTGGCTGCAAAGGTGCTTGGCGATAAAATGGCTGAGCAGCTTGGATTACCTATCGCAGAAAAAAAAGCAGATAAACCACTATTTGATTTTGATGAAATAGTAAAAAACGTACTCGATTTTGTAAGTAGTGCTGTAAATAAAGCAAAAGCTAACGGCGCTGATGACGAAAAGCTCAAAGATATGCTAGGCGATGCGCGCAAAGGAGTCCAAATAGGGATTGATGACGCTGTTGATGAATTCAAAGGTACTGGCGTATTTAATGATGACATGGAAGAGGGCATTAATAAGTCCAAAGAGGGAATTTACAATGGACTGGATAAGTTTGAAGAGTCGTTATTTAACCCACAACCTGCCAGCGTAAATATAAGCCAGGCTCAATATGTCAGTATGACTAGCAATGCAGAGTATAAATTCACTACCGCAGAAGGCGATGAGGTAAGTATTAGCTTTGCTGATGCATTTGAATCTCAATCGGCAAGTGGCTATCAGCAAAACAGTAATAGTGAGTCGTTTGCAAGCTCATCATCGCAATCTCGACAGGTATCATTTTCGATGTCGGTAAATGGTGACTTAAACGAGCAAGAGCAAGAAGCTATTAATGCGATGATGGAAGACTTACAAGATTTAAGTAAAACCTTTTTTGGTGGTGATTTAGATGAAGCATTTGAACAAGCGCAAGAGCTGAGTTTAGACAGCGATCAGCTGGTGGCTTTTTCTATGGATTTACGCCAAACAAAAACAATAGCAACAGTTAAAAGCTATGAAGAATATAAACCAGCACCAGAAAAACAAGTAGCAGAGGGGTTAGCCCCTTTTAATGACGACCTTAAAAATGCTTTTGAAAAAGCGGGTGAGCTTGGATTACAAAATCAGCTAGCTGGCATTCTCCAATGGTTAAATCAAGATCAGGAACAAATAGATAAGTTAGTAGATTATACAAAGTCTATGTTCGAAAACCTTAATCAGTTAAATTCAGCAGCCGACAGGCTTACTGATTTAGAAGCCACGCAAAGTTAAACTACTTTCTTTTATAAAAACCTCATGGCAAACTGCCGATCTTAAAGTAAAGTAGGAACGGTAGTTTGTCAGCGCATATAATGGTCTTTGATTCAGGTATTGGTGGAACTACTGTACTTGAACATATCAAGCAAAGTATCCCCAATGCTCAGTACAGCTATTTTATGGATAATGCATTACTACCTTATGGTGCTCAGTCCCAACAAACTATAATTAACCGATTATGTTCACTTATTCATTTCATCAAAGCCAACACGCTTAACGTCGATTTAATTGTAATAGCGTGTAACACCGCTTCTACATCTGCACTCAGCGCTGTTCGCCAAATTACGGATATTCCTATTGTAGGTGTTGTGCCAGCAATAAAGCCTGCGGCAGAATTAACACGCTCAAATCATATTGGCTTGTTAGCCACACCGGCAACGGTCGCCAGTTCATACACAAAAACATTAATTGCTGAACATGCACGTAATGTAATCGTTAACCTTTATAGCAGTGTTGAATTAGTAACGTTAGCTGAGGAATGCTTTTTTACAGGCTCTTTCGATACAAATAAATTGTATCAAGTACTTGATGAACTACATATAGATAAAACTATAGATGTACTTGTACTAGGGTGTACGCACTTTCCGATATTAGCAGGGCCGATTAGTCAGTACTTTGAAGGGAATGTAAAATTACTTGATTCAGGTGTAGCGATAGCAAATAGAGTCAACTACCTACTTAACCAACTTAACTTATGTGTGGATAAACAAACAGACATAAAAAAGCCGCTGCAATATTATGCAACGGCTGATGTGTTTAGCAATAAGCTAGCGGTAAAGCTAGTTACACTGACTGATCCGTCTCAGTACGTAGAGCATTAGAATCATCTTCTTGTTTTTGTTTTGCTTCACGTACCTTTAAAGTACGTTGTTGGAACTCGCTATCGTTCAAGTTATCAATTGCATTGTCTGCATCAGCTTGCGCCATTTCAACAAAACCAAATCCACGACGTTTGCCAGTATTCTTATCCTTTAATAAACGAACATTGAATACTTTGCCTTGTTCTTCAAATAATGCACGAACCACACCTTCGTTTGCACGATAAGGAAGGTTACCAACATAAAGCGTTTTTGTTTTAACTTCAGCTTCTTCAGTCACATCAGATGATATTGCAGCAATAGCAATCGCACCTATTAATAAACCAGCACCAAATAGTAATGCAGGGTTTAAAGCTAAGCCGCCTAAAGCAAACTCAACAACAACAAAACCAACTACAGCAAGAATAACAGAGAAGATAAAAGATTTTTGATCGGGTAATTTCATTTTAGATCTACCAATAAACAGGAAATAAACATTAATTTAACATTGTGAACTTGCTATCTTAACGCCTAAATCAAACATAGCAATGATATTTGTATTAAATAATAAATAAGAGCATAAAAAAGCATCATCTTAGACGGGTTTTCATGTGGTTTTACGTGGTTCTGTTCTATTTTTGTTCGAACAGTAAAAAGATCTAAAAAAAGGGTTGATCTGTTTTCGGATCTCCCTATAATGCGACCCCACTGAGACGGGAAACGCCAACGCATAGCGAGGCACGAACTACTCAGAGAGTTAAATAAAACTTCGGTTTTAAATCTTCTAAAAAGAAAGTTTAAAACTAAGTGTTGACTCAAAAAATAAAGGGTGTATTATTCGCATCCCTTGAGACGCCAAAGCGACTCAAAACGTTCTTTAACAATATAAAGCAATCATCTGTGTGGGCACTCGTACAGATTGAGTTCTAACAGCCAAGCTACTTCGTTCTTTATTGAGCAAGTAATGAGGCAAACAAATTAGAGTCTCAATTGAAAACTGAGTGACCAACAGAAT